>JBAVIQ010000128.1:0-6419 GCA_049687035.1 Steroidobacteraceae bacterium | reverse complement strand
CGCGTGTCTGCCTTTCCGCTCGCCGGAAAGAACACCGAACACGGCGCCCGCAGACCGCTGCCAGCACCCCGCGAAACGCACTAGACTGATCGCATGCCGTTCCTGCAGCTCAGTCTCGACATCGGCCCGCGCAATCCCGAGCCGTACGAAGACGCGTTGTTCCAACTTGGCGCGCTGTCCGTCACGCTGCTCGACGCGGCCGACGATCCGGTCCTCGAACCGGCCCCCGGCGCCATGCCGCTCTGGCCGACGATCGTCGTGCGTGCCGTGTTTACGGCGGACACCGACGTCAATCAAGTGCGCGCCGCGCTCAGCTCGGCGCACGGTCTCGACCCCCTGCTCATCGCCGGGAAAGCACAGTTCGAGTCCGTCGCCGACCGCGCGTGGGAGCGCGAGTGGCTCAAGGACTTCAGGCCGATGCGTTTCGGACAACGGCTGTGGGTGTGTCCCGGCGGCCAGCGTCCCGCTGCAGAGACGGTCGGGCCCGATGCGGACGTGGTCCTGCTCGAACTCGATCCGGGTCTCGCCTTCGGCACCGGCACCCACGCGACCACCGCGCTCTGCCTCGAATGGCTCGATTCGGGAGCCGCAAAGGGCAACGACGGAGCTAAACCGTGGCTCGCGGGCGCCGACGTCATCGATTACGGCTGCGGCTCCGGCATCCTGGCGATCGCGGCGCTGCGCCTGGGAGCCCGCCGGGCTGTCGCGATGGACATCGATCCCCAGGCCCTGTTGGCCACGCGTCAAAACGCCGAACGCAACGGCGTGCTCGACCGGGTCCGCGTGACGGCCGACCGGGAGGCAGAACGGGTCCAGGCCGACGTGCTGCTGGCCAACATCCTGGCCGGCCCCCTGGTGGACCTGGCACCGCTCCTGGCCCAGAGGACGAGCGTCGGCGGTCGAATCGCCTTGAGCGGCCTGCTGGTCGAGCAGGCAGACGCCGTGACAGCCGCTTACCGACCGTGGTTTGATGTCGGCCTGATCAGGGAACGCGACGGATGGGGGCTGCTGACGGGCTGCCGTCGCGCACAAGACGCCGTCCGGAAATAGAATCACGACCGATGTATTCCCAGTGTCCTGAATGCCTTACGCACTTTCGCGTGTCGGCGGCCGCGTTGCGTGCCGCGCACGGCACCGTGCGTTGCGGCCGCTGCGGCAGCGCGTTCGATGCCTTGCCGCGACTCAGCGACACGATGCAGGTCGACGGCCAGGCCTCGGCCCTGGGTGAGCCTGCCCCATCGGGCGCGACGGGTGTGGGAGACATGGCAGGCGCAACGGCTGCCGGCTTGCTGTCGGCGAGCGAAGGCGACGGCGTGCCGGAGTTCCATTTCTCGGCCGACGATATCGAACGAGTCTTCGTCGACGCACGCGACTGGCAGAGCCGGTTCGGCGCGTCCTCGTCCCCGGGTGATCGCGCCGGACTCATGGGCGACACCAGCTCTGCTGAACTCGTGGGATTCCTGAAAGAAGGCGAGACAGGCGAGGAAGACGAGCCCGAGCACGACGCGAACGACCCGCCGGTCTGGGTCCACGAACCCGAATCGGTCGAGGACATCACGCTCGAAGGCGAGCGCATCCAGATCGAACACGTCGAAGGCTTCAACGGGTTCGAGGAGGATTTCCTCGAGCGCGAGATCGAAAGAGAAATCGAAGAGCAGCACCTTGCGGAGATCACCGGCTCGCACCGCGGCTTGCCTGAGAGCGACGCCGCGTTCGTGCCCGAGGTCGAGGCCGTAGATGCAATCGAGCTGGTGGACGACGACAGGGCGGACTCCACGCAGGCCGTCGCTGCGGAATCGGTCACCTCCGAACCAGCCGTTGCGGAGTCGGCCGAACCGATCGCTTCCCTGGAAAGGATGCCCGCGGCCGTGGCAGCGACCGCGACCACCATCGCCATCGCATCGACGGCAACCGGCGCACCGCCGATTGCAGCAGCGCAGCCTGCCGTCACACCGGCCGCGGCACGCTGGCGTCGCCCGCCCGAGCCTGAACCGGATGACTCGTTCGAAATCGGCGACTACGATCCCCGGCTGGCCGACGATCTTGCAGTCGCCGCGGCAAGCACTTCGCGCTGGGCCTGGGGCATCGGCGCACTGCTGTTGGCGCTGGCACTCACCGCCCAGCTCACGCATCACTACCGCTTGCAGCTCGCGCGCGACGCGACGATCGGTCCCGCGCTGCGCGAGGTCTACTCGCGTTTCGGCATGCCGCTGCCGCCGAACTGGGACCTGGCCGCATTCGAGCTGCGTCAGTGGGGCGCCAACGAATCTGCACCCCCCTCCGTCGGCACGATGACAGTGCGAGCCAGCCTGAAGAACGGTGCAGCCTTCGCACAGCCGATGCCGCTGCTGCGGCTCGACCTCGAAGACCGCTTCGGTGGCACCGTCGCGCGGCGTGATCTCCAGCCCGCCGAATACCTGAAAGACCCCGCCCAGGCGACGCGTCTGCTGCCCGCAGGCGCGTCGACCGAGGCGGAACTCGCGCTCGTCGGCGCCACGTCCGAAGCCGTCGGCTACCGGCTCGACGTCTGCCTGCGCGATGAATACGGCGCGGTCCGGTGCGCTGAGCCTGCCGGCGCTGCGCCGTCTTCGAGCCAGGCACCAGAGTGAACGCGCCGATTACTCCCGGACGCGGGCCGTGGCTCGCGCCGCCCCCCATCGTCATCGGGCCCTATCGGCTCGAGGGTCACGCGCTGCTTGCGCCGATGGCGGGCGTGACCGATCTGCCCTTCCGGCGGCTCTGTCGCCGATTGGGTGCTGCGCTCGCCGCCGGTGAAATGATCGCGGCGGATCCGCGCCTCTGGGACACCGCAGAATCCCGACGACGCCGGGATCACACCGACGAGCCGGAACCGCGCGTGGTGCAGATTGCAGGTGGCGACCCCGACTCCATGGCCGACGCTGCGCGTCGCAACGCCGATGCCGGCGCGCAGGTCATCGACATCAACATGGGCTGTCCGGCGAAAAAAGTGTGCAGCAAGGATGCCGGTTCGGCGTTGTTGCGCGACGAACGCCACGTGGCAGCCATCCTCAGCGCCACCGTCGCAGCCGTCGACGTGCCGGTAACGCTCAAGATCCGCACCGGATGGGCGCCCGATCAACGCAATGCGGTGAACATCGCGCGCATTGCCGAGCAGGCGGGCATCCAGGCACTCGCCGTGCATGGCCGCACCCGTGCCTGCCGCTTCAATGGCGACGCCGAGTACGCGACCATTGCTGCGGTGAAACAATCAGTTCGCATCCCGGTGTTTGCCAACGGCGACATCGACTCACCCGCCAAGGCGATCGTAGTACTGCGGGCGACCGGTGCCGACGGGATCATGATCGGGCGCGCGGCGCAAGGCCGGCCGTGGATTTTCAGCGAGATCGACGCCTTGCTGCTGGGACGGATCCAGCCGCCCCCTGCCATCCCGGAAGTGCGTGATATCATGCTCACGCACCTGCGCGATTTTTACGAATTCTACGGCCCCGAGCCCGGCGTCAGGATCGCGCGCAAGCACATCGGATGGTATTGCTCAGGACGCCCGCAGGCGCAGGCGTTCCGTCAGTCCGTCATGCAGGCGGTGTCGGTCGAGACACAGCTCGCGCAGGTGCGTGACTACTTCGACGCGCTGGAAGACTCCGCGGCCGCCGTGGCGGCCTGACGATTCTTCTCTCGCGCCGCGGCATGACGAACCGAACCAGAGGAAGCCCCGCCATGGCGGCGCGCAGCAAACAAACGAACACCAGACGCGAATCGAAACCGGCGAGCCACTCGACCAACGGCCACGGCGTGCCGCTGCGTTCGCTCACCGAGCAGGCACTCGACAGTTACTTCGCGAGCCTCAATGGCCACGCTCCCGGTCACCTGTACGACCTGGTGATGCGCGAAGTCGAAGAGCCGCTGTTTCGTGCGGTTCTCGATTTCTCCGCCGGCAACCAGAGCCGCGCCGCCGATATTCTCGGCATCAACCGCGGCACGCTGCGCAAGAAACTGCGCGTCTACGGCATCGCAGGCTGACGCCCGTGAACCCGTCCGTCCTGCGCGCACTGATCAGCGTCTCCAACAAGGAAGGCCTGCTCGAATTCGCGCAGGAGCTGGCACGCCGCGGCGTGCAGATCATTTCGACCGGCGGCACGGCGAGGCTGTTGCGGGGCGAAGGCATCGAAGCGATCGACGTGTCCGCGGTCACCGGCTTCCCGGAGATCATGGACGGCCGCGTCAAGACACTGCACCCGAAGATTCACGGCGGCCTGCTCGGACGGCGCGGCGTCGACGATGCAGTGATGCGCGAGCACGGCATCGACGCAATCGACCTGGTCGTCGTCAACCTGTACCCGTTCGCCGCGACGATCGCGAAGCCTGGTTGCACGTTCGAGGACGCGGTCGAGAACATCGACATCGGCGGCCCGGCAATGGTGCGCGCCTCGGCGAAGAATCACGACCGCGTCGCCGTCGTGGTCGATCCGCTCGATTACGGCTCGGTGCTCGCCGAGATGGATCGCGCAGACGGCGGCATCGGCGACGACACCCGGCTGCGACTCGCCGCCAAGGCTTTCGCACACACGGCGCAGTACGACGCGATGGTGGCTTCGTACCTGTCGCAAGCGGTTCGCTCCAACGGCGCCGGCGGCACCGCAGCGGCCGACTTCCCCGACCTGTTGCCCCTGCAGTTTCGCAAACGGCTCGACCTGCGCTACGGCGAAAACCCGCATCAGCAGGCCGCGTTCTACGTCGCAAGCGACGCGCAGGGCGCAAGCGTGGGTTCGGCCTCGCAACTGCAGGGCAAGGAACTCTCGTTCAACAACCTGGCAGACGCCGACACCGCGCTCGAATGCGTACGGCAGTTCGAAGCGCCCGCGTGCGTCATCGTCAAGCATGCGAACCCCTGCGGCGTCGCGGTCGCGGCCACGATTCGCGCAGCGTACGACAATGCCTACCGCACGGATCCCACTTCGGCCTTCGGCGGCATCATCGCGTTCAATCGGCCGCTGGATGGAGCGACAGCGGCGGCGATCATCGAGCGCCAGTTCGTCGAAGTGATCGTCGCGCCGACGGTCGAGCCGGAGGCACGTGAGGTCTGCTCGAAGAAAGAGAACGTGCGCCTGCTCGTCACCGGACCGTTCACGCCGAGCAACAGCCGCGTCGATATGCGCAGCGTCAACGGTGGGCTGCTGGTGCAGACGCGCGATCTTGGCATGGTCGCGCCAGCGGACTTCAAGGTCGTCACGAAACGTGTGCCGACGGCGCAAGAGATGCTCGACCTCACCTTCGCCTGGCAGGTGTGCAAGTTCGTGAAGTCGAACGCGATCATCTTCGCGCGCGACGGCATGACCATCGGCATCGGCGCGGGCCAGATGAGCCGCGTCTACAGCACGCGCATCGCCGCAATGAAGGCGCGCGACGGCGGCCTCGAGCCCGCGGGTTCGGCCATGGCGTCCGATGCGTTCTTCCCGTTCCGCGACGGACTCGACGCTGCGGCCGAGCACGGCATCAAGGCCGTGATCCAGCCGGGTGGATCGATGCGGGATTCCGAAGTTGTCGCCGCCGCGGACGAGCATGGCATGGCCATGGTGTTCACGGGGATGCGGCATTTCCGGCACTGAGGAAGGGGTCAGGGGATAGGGGTTAGGGGTTAGTCGGAGGCGCGGCTTGCACATATCGCTTGTCACCCGACCCATGACACGGCATGACCCCTCCGCGAATTGCTCTGCCATAACGACGGCAGTGATCGCGCGACGCGCGGGGGGAGAACTGCGGCTTCCGAATCCGACCTCCGAGTTCCGACTATCCCCCAACCCCTATCCCCTAACCCCTGTCCGACCAACCCCCAACCCCTAACCCCTCATGAAAGTGTTGATCATCGGTTCCGGCGGTCGCGAGCACGCGCTGGCCTGGAAGGTTGCGCAGTCGCCGCGCGTGTCGCAGGTCTTCGTCGCGCCAGGTAACGCCGGCACGCGGCTCGAGCCGAACACTGCCAACGTCGACATCGCCGCCGAGGACATCCCGGCCCTGCTCGCCTTCGCGCAACGCGAGAAAATCGCCCTGACGATCGTCGGCCCCGAAGGCCCGCTGGTGATCGGCTTGTGCGACACGTTCGCGGCCGCAGGGCTGCGCTGCTTCGGGCCGGGCCAACTCGCTGCGCGGCTCGAAGGCTCGAAGGCCTTCACCAAGGATTTCCTCAAGCGCCACGGCATTCCCACCGCGGCCTACGCCAAGTTCACGCGCGACAACTTCGACGCGGCGTGGATTCGCGCGCAGAAGGCGCCGCTGGTCGTGAAGGCGGACGGGCTGGCGGCCGGCAAGGGCGTCGTGATCTGCGCGACGACCGACGAGGCGGTGGCGACTGCGCAGGACATGTTTGCAGGCCGCTTCGGCAAGGCCGGCGACCTAGTCGTGGTCGAGGAGTTCCTCGAAGGCGAAGAAGCCAGCTTCATCGC
>JBAVIQ010000127.1:0-1842 GCA_049687035.1 Steroidobacteraceae bacterium | reverse complement strand
AGCATTGGTGCATCCGTGGTCGCTGCCCGGCCTGGCCGTGATCATCACCCTGATGGCTGCGACCGCGGCCCGGGCCGATAGCGCCTCGCCGGCCGAAAGCGATGGGCTGGAGCCCGTCATCACCGTGATCGGCGACCGCATCCGGCTCGACTCGATTCCGGGCTCCGCCACGGTCCTCGACGCGGAGATCCTCAGCGAGTCCCGCGTCTTCACCATCAACGAAGCGATGCGCAAAGTGCCCGGCGTGTTCGCGCGCGACGAGGAAGGCCTTGGCCTGCGGCCGAACCTCGGGGTCCGCGGCCTCAACCCGACACGCTCGGGCAAGGTGCTGTTGCTCGAGGACGGCATTCCCATCGCCTATGCCCCGTATGGCGACAACGCGACCTACTACCACCCGCCGGTCGATCGCTTCGAGCGCATCGAAGTCCTGAAGGGCTCGGGGCAGATCGCCTATGGGCCGCACACCGTCGGCGCCGTCATCAATTACATCACGCCGCCGGTGCCGGACGACCGCGCGGGACGGCTCGTCGCTTCGTTCGGCAACAAGGACTTCCGCGAGATCCACGGCGAGGTGGGAGACCGGTTCGGCGACACGGGGTTCATCGCGCACGGCACGTACAAGGAGACCGACGGGGCGCGCGACAACATGCACTTCGAGGTCGGCGACCTGAACCTGAAGGTGGTGCACGAGTTCAGCGAACGGCAGGCCGTCACTTTCCGCGCGAGCCATTACGACGAAACCTCGCAGGTGACGTACTCGGGACTGACGCTCGCCGAGTGGCAGGCCGACCCGTACCAGAACCCGTTCAAGTACGACGAGATGCAGGCGCAGCGTTTCGGCACGTCGGCCACGCATCGGTTCGAATTGAGCCCCGCGGTGACTTTCACCACGAACGCCTACTACACGTACTTCAATCGCGACTGGTGGCGGCAATCGAGCAATTCGGCGCAGCGCCCGAACGATGCCAGCGATCCTGCGTGCGCCGGAATGGCGAATCTCTACACGGCGTGCGGCAACGAAGGCCGCCTGCGCCAGTACTGGACGGCCGGCCTCGAGCCGCGTGTCGCGGTGGAGCACGGGCTGTTCGGCGTCGACAACGTCACCGAAGCGGGCATTCGCTATCACGTCGAGGACCAGTTCCGCGTGCAGGCGAACGGTGACGGCCCGAACTCGCGCGACCCGGGCACCGGGCGCAATGCCGGCATCCGCGAGGACAGCGACCGCTCGGTCGAGGCAAGGTCGGCCTTCGTGCAGAACCGCTTCGACTTCGGCCGTTGGACCGTCACGCCCGGCGTGCGCTTCGAGCACGTCGATTACGAACGCACGGACAACCTGACAGGAGCCACGGGTGCATCAACCGTCGATGAGGTCGTGCCCGGTATTGGCGCGACTGTCGAGGTGATGCCGGAAATCGTGGTGTTCGCGGGCGTGCACCGTGGCTTCGCGCCCCCGGGCGTTGCGGACATCGTGACGGCCGCGGGTGGCAGCGTCGATCTCGATGCCGAACTCTCCTGGAATTACGAACTCGGCGTGCGGGCCAATCCGCGCGACGGGCTCTCCTGCGAAGTCACGCTGTTCCGCATGGACTTCGAAAACCAGATCGTGCCAGCGAGCGTCGCCGGCGGCTCGGGCGCGACACTCACCAGCGCCGGCGAAACCCTGCAGCAGGGCCTCGAACTCTCGGGTAATGCGTCAAGCACGGGTTTCGTCGAGTGGCCGTTCGAGGTCTTTGCGCGCGCGTCCTACACCTGGCTTGCGGATGAGGAATACGTCGGCGAGCGGTACAGCAACATTGCCGGCTTCAGCACCGTCAGCGTGACCGGCAACCGCCTGCCCTACGC
>JBAVIQ010000126.1:0-3734 GCA_049687035.1 Steroidobacteraceae bacterium | reverse complement strand
GGAACGCCCCAAAGACGCCGACGGCCCAGACGACCGTCATCCAACTCGGCATCTGTTGATAGTGGGCGACTTGATCCGGCGTCATACCCGCACTGGCCTGGTACTTGGCGCCCTGCGCCATGCTCATCACGAAGTCGAACACTCCGATGGAGTTGAACAGCACCGCGATCAAGCCAACCAGCCAAATGTGCCACGGTGTCTTCACTGGTGCATCTGTCATCGCGAGCTCCAAGGAACGAACCGCCGTGCCGTACCTTATCACAGACAGGAATGGGCGAGAGCAAGGCACAGCTTTGGGTCGTGCCTGCGGTCGCGCCGCTACTTCCGCGGCTCTGCATCTGGCCGACGGTCATGCAGCTTGCTGCGCGCCCCAACGTCCGTAGGCGCATCTGCGACGCTGCTTGCGCCGTGCACTCTTCCGGCCTGGTGGGAACTCAGGCGCTGAATCGCGAGCGGTCGGTCCGGGGCCTTTCCCAGAGCGCGTGTCTGCCTTTCCAAGCTCGGGGAAAGGTCCCGGATCGACCGCCCGCTACCACTTCTGACGCACACTTCCCGGACATCCGGAAAGAACAAAGCGGCAACGAACAGCAGCCACCGGGCGCCGCAGGCGCGCAGATCAGGCCTGCTGCCGGATCCGCGAATGCTGGTAGCCGTACAGGAAGTAGATGAGGAAACCGATTCCTGTCCACACCGCCAGCCGGATCCACGTGTCGTGCGGCAGGTAGGCCGTCATGGCGAGGCAGATGAACACGCCAGCCACGCCTGTGAACGTCGCGAACGGTACGCGGAACGGACGCGCCATGTCGGGCTGCGTCCGACGCAGCACGACGACGCCGGCGCACACCGCGGTGAATGCGAGCAGGATGCCGATCGAGATCAGTTCACCGAGCACGTCGAGCGGAAAGATGCCGGCGAAGAACGCGGCCACCACGCCGGTGACGATCGTCGCCACGTGCGGAGTGCGGTACTTCGGGTGCACCTTCTGCATCGCCGGCGGCAGCAGGCCGTCGCGCGACATCGCCATGAAAATGCGCGGCTGGCCGAGCAGCGACATCAGGATCACCGAGGTGAGGCCCACGATTGCGCCGATCTTGACCGGCAACCCGAGCCACTTCAGTTCCGGATGCGCGTCGAGCGCGACTGCGACCGGCGCGGCGACGTTGAGTTCCGTGTACGACACCATGCCCGTCATCACCGCAGACATCGCGACGTACAGCGTCGTCGAGATGATCAGCGCGGCGATGATGCCCCAAGGCACGTCGCGCTGCGGATTGCGGGCTTCCTGCGCCGTCGTCGCGGCCTGGTCAAAGCCGATGTAGGCGAAGAAGATGATCGCGGCGCCCTGCATGATGCCGCTGAAGCCGAAATGCCCCGAGGTGCCCGTGTTGGCTGGAAGGTAGGGCTGCCAGAGGGCGGGTGAAACGTACTTGATGCCGACCGCGATGAACAGGACGATGATCAGGATCTTGATCATCACCATCACGTTGTTCACGCGCGTCGAGTGCTTCACTCCGACGTAACAGACCCACGTGAGCAGCGCGACGATGAGCACCGCCGGCACGTTGACCAGGGCGCCCGTCGTCATCAGGTGGTTGTCGGCGCCTTTGCCAAGCGGCGCATTGGTCAGCGTGTCGGGCAGATGGAGGCCGAACTCGGCGAGCAGGTTGACGACGTAGCCGGACCATCCGACCGCGACGGCCGCGCCCGACATGACGTATTCCAGGGCAAGGTTCCAGCCGACGAACCAGGCGACCCCTTCACCGAGCGTCGCGTACGTGTAGCTGTAGGCGCTGCCCGAGATCGGGATCATCGAGGCCAGTTCGGCGTAGCAGAGCGCAGCCAGGCCGCAACCGATGGCGGCCACGAGGAAGGCGAGGGTGACGGCCGGGCCGGTGTGCTGGGCGGCCACGGTGCCCGTGAGCACGAAAATGCCGCTGCCGATCATCGACCCCAGGCCGACGGAGGTCAGCGCCCGGCGGTCCAGTATGCGGTTCAGCTTGGGCCCGGATTCGATTTCGCGAGTCATCGCAGCCACCGATTTGCGGGCTGCCAGCTGTTTCAGCACGGATTACTCCCCCAGGGACACTGACCCAAGTCTCTCACAGCCGCACGGGCAGTCGCACCCTGTTGCCTTATCATGGCGACAATGACGCCGAAGACGCCAGAAGCCAGCGCCGGACCCGACTGGACCAAGCCACGTCCCATCGACACCACGTATTGGGTCGTGCCGGGCCGTTTCCTTGTGGGCGAGCACCCGGGCTCGCGGTCGCGCGCCAGGTCGATGGATCGGCTGCGCCGGTTCCTCGAAGCAGGCATTACCTGCTTCATCGACTTGACCGAGCTGGACGAAAGTCCGGCCTACGAAACGCGGCTGCCGTTCGCAACACCGTTGGGACGGCGCATCGAATACCTACGCCAACCGATTACCGATCACGGTATTCCGGCCGACCGCGCGACCATGGGCCGGATCCTGGCGCTGCTGGATGGCGCCCTCGAGTCCGGCCATTGCGTGTACCTGCATTGCCGGGCCGGCATCGGCCGCAGCGCGATGGTCGCCGGCTGCTGGCTCGCCGAACGCAATCCGGGCGGGGGTGAGGCAGCGCTCATCGAGTTGGGTGACTACTGGCAGCAGTGCCGGCAATCGCGCTCATGGCCACAGGTGCCGGAAACCGACGAGCAGGCCGAATTCGTACGCTCCTGGCAACCGTTGCGGCCGGGGGTGCAGGGCGCCTTGCGCGGCGCGAAGGCGACGGGGCTGGCCAAGGGTGCCGCGGCCGCAACGGACGCGATCAGCCGTCTATCGCTGGAGCAGCGCGTGCGCGGGGGTTGGTTCGGGCTCGCGCTCGGCGACGCGCTCGGCGCAACGCGCGCAGCCGTGGCAACGAAGGTCTCGCCGCTGGCATGGACACAGCACACGTCGCTCGCACTCTGCCTTGCCGAGAGCCTGAACGCCCTTGGGCGCGCCGATGCGCGCGACCAGATCGAGCGCTACTGGCAATGGTTCAAGGACGGACACCTGTCGGCCACGGGCCAGCCTGGCGAAGCCCACGCGTCGTCCGATGTCGCGAAAGCGCTCGCCATCTTCCGCTGGCGCGGCTTGCCGGTGGCCGGCTCGCACGATCCGAAGGACGTCGCCGCGACGAGCCTGCCGCGCGTTCTGGCCGCCGCGCTGTTTGCGGGCAACGATCCCGCAGCCGCCATCGCACTTGCCGCCGAGTGTTCGCGCACCACGCATCAGTCGCCCCGGATCCTCGACGGCTGCCGTGCCTACTCGGCGACGTTGCTATGCGCACTGCGCGGCCAGCCGGCGCAGGACTGGCTGCAGGCCGTCCCCGAACCCGTGCCTGGTTGCTGGGCAGCCAGGCCGCTCAGCAAGGACGTGCAGGCTGCGCTTGCCACCTTGCCGGCGGCCGAAGACGCCGAGGCGACCGGTGGCACGATCGACGTCCTGCAGGCGCTCGTACTCGCGCGTCGAATCGTCGGCGACGCGCAGGATTTCGATGCCGCCATCGCCGCAGCAAGACGCAGCGTGCGCGAAGATGAAGCCCTGGTTGCCGGGCTCGTCGGCACGATGTTCGGCCTGCAGCACGGTGTCGATGCGCTGCCCGCGGCTGCGCTCGGTCGGCTTGCGGGTCGCAAGCTACTCGACGTCGCGGCCGGGCGCTGCATTGCGCGCCTGACGACGACGGGCGGGGTGACGGCGTGAAGCCTGGTCGGCGTCGGCTGCGCGAGCC
>JBAVIQ010000125.1:0-5145 GCA_049687035.1 Steroidobacteraceae bacterium | reverse complement strand
GATGAAGACATCGGCGTACGGCCCGAACTGGCCGGTCGTCGCTGCCGCAAGCACCGCCTCGTCCTCGATGTTCTTGACCCAGAGTCCGACGCTCCAGCGGTCATCGGCGGAGTAGTACGTGACCGATGCATCGGACTTGAAATAGTCCTGTTGCTCGGTGCCGCGGAACTGCGCGAACGTTCCCCAGAACGAATCTTCGTAGCGCGTCTCGATACGCGCCAGCAGCCGGCCCGGACCGACCGGGAACTCGTGCTGGTAGCCTGCCGAAACAGTCCACTCCGGCGCGTTCTGCAGCGGATAGCCGCCGAAGTCGCGGTTCGGGATGCCGATGTTCACGCTGGCCGGCACGATGAAGTCGTCGTACTCGGCGTTGAGGTAACCCACCGACAGGTTCAGCCGGTCGCGGTCCGTGGGCACGAACAGCACGTCGAGCTGGTTGCCCCAGATCGTCGTCTGGGCAGCATTGAAGGTCGTGAGCAGCGCCGTGTTCAGGTTGAACGACTGCACCAGCAGGTCTTCGTAGTCGTAGTAGAAGACTTCGTCGTTGACCTGCAGGCGGTCGTCGAGGAAGCGGCTCTTGATGCCGGTCGTCCAGGCCGTCATCGTCGCCGAGTCCACGAGGTTCGACTGCCCGGGTGTGGCCGGGAACGAGTTGTACGTGCCCGGCTGGTAACCCGTCTGGATCGTCGCGTATGCCATCGCACTTGCGCCGAGATCCACTTCGACTCCGAGCTTCCAATCGACGTTGTTGTAGTCTTCGTCGGCGGAATACGGCTGGCCAAACGCGGTCAGGCCCTCGCCCTCACGCTGGTCCCTGCTGAAGCGCGCCCCGGCGATGACGCGCACGGCATCCGTCAGCGAATACGTCGCCTCGCCGAACGCGGCATAGCCTTCGAGCCGGTTGCGCGAGACCTGCGCGAGCGGGAAGCCGCCGGCGATGAAGTCGCCGTCGTTCGTCACCTGGTACACGTACAGGCCCGCGAGCCACTGCAGCTTCGAATCCGTGTCGCTGGCGAGCCGCAGTTCGTTGGTGACCTGGTTGTAGTGCGCGGTGAGCAGCGCGGGAATGTTCTCGAGCCAGTAGTCCGCGGCCCAGTCGAGGTAGAAGTAGCCAGGGATGTAGGTGAGCTTGACGTCGCCCAGGTCCCAGTTGACCTCCGCCCCGATCACCATGTTTTCGTAGTCCTGCGGCGACGCGGTCGGCGCGCCCGGATCGATGCGGTCATCCCACGGGTCGCTGGTATTGAAGGCGTTTGGATCACCGTCAAACGTGCCGCCGTTGTAACCGCGGCGCACCAGGTTCGGTGACTTGCCGTCTTTCTTTGCGCCGTGCAGCCAGACGTAGATGTCCAGGTCGTCGGTGGGCTCATAGAGCGCCGAAAGCCGGCCCGCGTAGTCTTCCTGCGAATCCGCGCCCGTCTTCAGGTAACCGTCGTGCTGAATGTAATCGAATGCTCCGCGCAGCGCGAGGTGCTCCGACACCGGCAGGTTCTGCACGATCGTGCCGTGCAGCAGCGAATAGTCGCCCACCTCGAGCAGGCCGCTCGTCTCGAGTTCCTGCGTCGGCCGGTTGAACTCGACGTTGACCGCGCCGCCGAGCGCCGCGCGCCCGTACAGCGTGCCCTGCGGACCCGGCAGCAGTTCGATGGATGAGATGTCGAACAGGCCGACGCTGGTGCCTTCACGCGGGATGTACACCCCGTTGAAGTTGAAGGCGTTGGGCGGCTCGATGTTGGGCAAGTCGAGCGTCGAGCCCACGCCGCGGACGTAGATCTCGGTCGAGGCGTTCTCGGCCTGGAACCGGACCGACGGCATCAGGTTCTGCACGGCACGGATGTCGTACACGCCAGCGCTCACCAGGACGTCGCCTGAAATTGCCGTGATGGCAGCGCCTGTCTTCTGCAGGTCTTCGGTGACCTTCTGCGCGGTGACCGTGATGACTTCGAGACCGGCACCTGTGGCGCCGGCATCGTCAGCGACGGCGAGCGCTGGGATGAGTTGCAGTGCGATGGCGGCCCGCAGGAGCAGAGAACGCGAATAAGGCTTGTGCATCGTAAGCTCTCAACGGCCTGCTGCGGGGCTGAGCCCCGCTGGCCTAAAGGATTGTCTTTGGGCGGATTGACTGGCGCGGCCGGAGGGATTCGAACCCCCGACCCTCAGGTTCGAAGCCTGATGCTCTATCCAGCTGAGCTACGGCCGCGCGTAAGTTAGTCGAAGTTTACCGTTACTGCATCGTTGGCATGACGAATTGCGCGCTTTCCCGGCGCGCGGTAGGCCAGCGCGACGTGACCGTCTTGAGCCGCGTGTAGAAGCGCACGCCGTCCGGACCGTGCACGTGCAACGCCCCGAACAGCGATCGCTTCCAGCCGCCGAAGGAATGGAAAGCCATCGGCACGGGAATCGGCACGTTGATCCCGACCATGCCGGCCTGCACGCCCTGCGTGAACGTCCGTGCGGCTTCGCCGCTGGCGGTGAAGATGGCCGTGCCATTGCCGAACTCGTGCTCGTTGACCAGGCGAGTGGCCGTCGCCAGGTCCGTAGCGCGCACGACGCACAGCACCGGCCCGAAAATCTCTTCCTTGTAGATCCGCATCTGCGGCTCGACGCCGTCGAACAGGCACGGTCCGATGAAGTAGCCATCTTCGTGACCCTTCACGCGCAGGCCGCGTCCGTCCACGACGAGCCTCGCGCCTTCCTGCACGCCGAGGTCCACGTAACCGCTGACACGATCGCGATGTTCGCGGGTCACGAGCGGGCCCATCTCGACGCCGTCGTCGAGCCCCGAGCCAACCTTGAGCTGCTTGAGCTGACGCTGCAGCGCATCGACCAGCGGATCGGCCGCATCGCCCACGGCCACGGCCACCGAGATCGCCATGCAGCGCTCACCGGCTGATCCGTAAGCAGCGCCGATCAGCGCGCTCGCCGCGTTCTCGATGTCGGCGTCGGGCATCACGACCATGTGATTCTTCGCGCCGCCGAGCGCCTGCACGCGCTTGCCATGCGTCGAGGCCGTACGATAGATGTACTCGGCGACCGGTGTCGAGCCGACGAAGCTGATGGCGCCGACGCGCGGATCCGTGAGCAGTGTGTCGACCGCTTCGCGATCGCCGTTGACGACGTTGAACACGCCGTCCGGCAGCCCGGCCTGCTTGAGCAGTTGCGCAACACGCATCGGGCAGCTCGGATCCTTCTCGGACGGCTTCAGCACGAACGTGTTGCCGCACGCGATCGCGACGGGGAACATCCACATCGGCACCATGGCCGGAAAGTTGAACGGCGTGATGCCGGCGCACACGCCGACCGGCTGGCGCTGCGACCAGCTGTCGACATTAGTGCCGACGTTCTCGCTGAACTCGCCCTTCAGCATCTGCGGGATGCCGCAGGCGAACTCGACGACCTCGGTGCCGCGGATGACTTCGCCGCGCGCGTCCGAAAACACCTTGCCGTGCTCGACCGTGATCAGCCGGGCCAGCTCGTCGGTGTGTTCCTCGAGCAGTGCCTTGAACCTGAACATGATCCGAGCGCGCTGCAGGGGCGGCGTGCCCGACCATGCATGCAGCGCGGCTTCTGCCGCGGCGATGGCCGTGCGGGTCTCGTCGGCGCTGGCATAGGCCACTTCGCCCCGGACCTGGCCGGTGGCCGGGTTGTGCACGATCCCCTTGCGGCCAGAGGCTCCGGCGACCTCGTGTCCACCGATGAAATGGCCAAGATCAAAGGCCTTGGTGGCAGTGTTTACGGCAGCTGCGGTCGATTTCGGGGGGGTCATCGGCAGGTTTCCAGTCCGGGGTCGGGTCGGCAGACCCGTCATTGGACACGAAGCCGGGACCCCCTGCCAACTCCGTCGCCACGGCCCCCCCCGTCCGGTGCGGTCCGGACCGGCCGAAGGCTGCGGTATAGTGCCCGTCCGCGATCCGCCAGCCGACTTGGCCGGCTGCGCGCCCACTGGCACTATTGAGGTTCCAACGACATGAAGATGCTGACCGCCCTTGCCCTGGCCCCGGCCCTGCTCGCGTTAAGCGCCGCCGTCGAAGCTGCCACCTGCGTCTATCCCCAGGCCCCGCAGTCGCTGCCGAACGGCGCGTCCGCGACCAAGGAGGAAATGCTGGCGGCGCAGGCCCTGGTGAAGGAATACGCGAAGAACGTGCAGGAGACCTACCTGCCTTGCCTCGATCAGGACCAGACCGAGCAACTGGCCGCGCTGGATCCGGCCGACCCGAAGCTCGCCGAGAACAAGACCGCTGTCGAGGCGATCCACGCCAAGAAGCACAATGCGGCGCTCGACGAACTGCAGGCACTGGTCGACCGCTGGAACGTCGAGAAGAAGGCGTTCGCGGAGAAGGCTGCCAAGTGAGGCCCGGCGTTCGCCCGGGCGCCCTGTCCGCATGACCGTGGGTGTGTCGGCGTTGCCGACCCCGGCCGAAGCGGAGGCGCTCGTGCGCGAGCGCGTGCTGCCGCTACCCGTCGAATCGCGCCCGCTGGAATCCCTGGCGGGCGCGGTCCTTGCGCAGTCCGTGCGCTCAGAGCGCGACCAGCCTCCGTTCGATCGGGTCACGATGGACGGCATCGCCTTCGCCTCGCAAGCGTGGCGCCAGGGCCAGCGCCGGTTTCGGATCGCCGGCACCCAGGCCGCCGGCCACCCGCCCCTGAGTCTTGCTGATCCCGCTGAATGCCTCGAAGCAATGACCGGCGCCGTGCTGCCACAGGGTTGCGACTGCGTCGTGCCGGTCGAACGCCTGCGCGTCGAGGGCGGCTTCGCCGTCGTCGACGATGACATGCCCGTCGAACCTTTTCTCAACGTGCATACGCGCGGGCTGGATGCGCGCGAAGGCGATCTGCTGCTAGCTCGCGGCACGTGTCTCGGCGCACCCGAGCTTGCAGTGCTCGCCTCTGCCGGTCTGCCCCGGGCCGACGTGCGCGCCGAGCCGCGCATCCTGATCGCAGCCACGGGTGACGAACTCGTCGATCCGGACCAGCCAATCGCAGCCTGGCAGGTCCGCCGTTCGAACACTTATGCCCTGCGTGGCGCATTGAACCTGCGCGGCCACCAGCGGGTTGCCGAAGACCACTTGCCGGATGACCACGCCGTGCTCGCCGAACGACTCTCGGCGCACCTCGCGACGCACGACGTGATCGTGCTGACGGGAG
>JBAVIQ010000124.1:0-1640 GCA_049687035.1 Steroidobacteraceae bacterium | reverse complement strand
GGCACCAAGGACGTGACCTGGCTGGAGTCCGCCGTGCTGCGGAAGGAGGGGGACCACTGGCGCGTCCAGTTCCTCCACAGTACACGGGTGCCTTGAGTGGAATTGCGGATGACCGATCCCCGGCTACTGCCGCGTCCAGGAGCCGGTTTCGTGCTCCGGCGGCTGTCGACGCGTGATCTCGCCGAGTTCCAGTCCTATCGCCAGGACACCGAGCTGGGACGCTACCAGGGCTGGTTACCGACCCCGGACGAGCAGGCCCGCGCGTTCCTGGCCGAAATGAGCCAGGCCCCGTTTCCAGATCCAGGTCACTGGATGCAGATCGGGATTGCAGAACCCGAGCACGGGCTCTTGATCGGGGACGTCGGCGTGTACATGGACGAGGCCGCCACGTACGCCGAGATCGGCTTCACGCTCGCGCGCTCCGCCCAGGGGCGTGGCGTTGCCGCGGCGGCGATTCGCGAATTGCTCAGGCTGATCTTCGAGTGCACCTCCGCCGAGCGCGTCATCGGCGTCACGGATGCGCGCAATCTGCCTTCGATGCGTCTCATGGAACGCGTTGGCATGCGCATGACCGCAACCAGCCAGGCCGTCTTCCGGGGCGAGGCCTGCGTCGAGCACACCTATACGCTGACCCGGGCTGACGCCCGACCTTAGCCTGTCAGCGCATGTCCGTTGCCTGCGTTCCTGCGCTGGGCTTGCGAGTCAACAGGTAGACCAGCGGCCCGAACGATCCGAGCGCCAGCGTCGCGATGATCCAGGGCCAGACGTTGCGGCCCGTGGCCTTCGCGTCGCGCCACATCCAGACCATGACGAGGGTCAGGGCGATGACGAGATCGGTCAGCACCTGCATGCCACCGAAGGTCTGGAAGTGCAGGGCGAAGATGCCGAAGTAGCCATGGTGCCAAAGCGCCGCCGCGCTCAGTGCGCCGAACAGGATCAGGGTGACGAGGATCAGGCTGCGTTGCATGGTCAGGCTCCTGTGCTGATGTGCGCGCAGTGTCCGCCGGGCAGGTGATGACGGCAATTACCTCCAAGGTCATTGAATCGCCGCGGACCTGTGGTTCAATTCGGCAATGAACCGCCCGTCCCCGGCGTTGCCGGAAACCCTGCGCGAGGCCCGCAAGGCGCGGCGCATGAGCCAGCTCGAACTCTCCATGCGGGTCGGCGTCTCGCAACGGCACATGAGTTTCGTCGAGAGCGGCCGATCCAATCCCAGTCGCGGACCTGCTGCGCGGTCGGCTCGGCACGGCACGGAGCGGCTGCACGCGGGCTGGTCACCGCCGACGATGCCACGCGTGCGGTGATCCGGTCACAGGTGTCGTGAGCTCGAGGGTCACACTGAAAATGACAGCTGCAATCCGCATTCGCCCGATAGAGCAGGCCGATCTCGCAGCCTGGACACCGCTGTGGGATGGCTACAACGCGTTCTATGGCCGTGCAGGCCCCACGGCCTTGTCGCCGCAGATTACGGCCGTCACCTGGCGCCGTTTCCTTGACCCGAACGAGCCCGTCTTCGCGCTCGTAGCCGAATCCGCGGGTCGTCTGGTCGGCCTGACGCACTACCTTTTTCACCGCAGCACGACGCGGATCGAACCCACGTGCTACCTGCAGGACCTGTTCGCCGCACCGGACGTACGCGG
>JBAVIQ010000123.1:0-2884 GCA_049687035.1 Steroidobacteraceae bacterium | reverse complement strand
CCGCAAGGCTGGGAGTTGCGGCACGGGCCAAGGCGCTCGCCGAGTTCGATGAGCGGATCATCGTCAGACGCACGATCGATGTTTACCGCGAACTGATTCCCCAGATGGCTTGAGTGCTTTCCGACCGGTTCATCGGCGCGGGAATTGTGGCGCTTCCCTGGCCGATCTCAAGAACCAGACGAGGTAGGCGGCGCTGACGAGAATCAGCGCCGGCACGATTGCCAAGCTCGCGCCCCGCACCTCGAGCATCGCGCTCATGAGGAAGGCGTGACCCATCGGCACTAGGATCGCGATGACCGAGACGACGAACACTGGCGCCGCTCCGGTTTTCAAGACCGTCATCTCATCAAAGATCTTTGAATGCATGGGCATTCCGATCCTGATGTCGTTGCCGGAGGGCGAGGCCACCGCAATCGTCCGGGCGACGGGCTGCGAGATCTCCGTGCCGCCGGAGAATCCGGCAGCTCTGGCGGCGTCGATGCTCGGCGTACTCGAGACGCAAAGCGGAAACGCCGCCTGAAAGCCCGTGGTGCGCGTCGCCAGGCGAGCTGCTGGCAGCGTAGAAGATACTTCGCGTTCTGAAGGCAACTTATTGAATGTGCCGGCGTTTGGCAATCGCCGAACGAGAGGGCTCGATCGGCAAAGGCGTGCGCCGTGTACGACCCGGTTCAGGTTGCCGCTTACATCACATCCGTATGACACTCGGGGCACTTTACATAAGACAAGTCAGGGAGTTGCGGCAATCACAAACGTGACGTGCGTCACAACCGTGTTATAAAAGGCTTGACAGAAAGTCTGTGGGCACTGACCGGCCGCTCGCGAAACGGCGGATTGCCGGATGGCCCAGCAGGCTTCTTGAGGATGGTCGAACCAAGGGAAGGGTTCGGATGGAGATCTTTTTTTCTGCGGCGCTGGCATTCGCGGTAACGGCGGTTCTCACGCTCACTCTGCGGCCCCTCGCCCTTCGTCTTCATCTCACGGACAGTCCCGGCGGTCGCAAGCACCACGCCGGTGAAATCCCACTGGTCGGCGGCATCGCGATGTTGATCGGCATCCTCGTGGCTGCAGTGATCGCTGTGGAAACCACGACCCATTGGGCTTTCCTGGTGCCCGCCGCGCTGCTCGTCAGCGTGGGCGTCATTGACGACCGTTACAATATCCGTGCCGCGGTACGGCTTTCGGTACAGGTCTGCGCCGCGCTCGTCATGATGCTCGGCGGCGGCCTGTATCTCAGGGACATCGGCGACCCGTTCGGTACCGGCCTCCTCGGGCTCGGCTTTCTCGCCATCCCCATCTCCGTGTTGATCACGCTGACGGTCATCAATGCCTTCAACTTCGTCGACGGCATCGACGGCCTGGCGGCTTCCATGGCCCTGATTGCCCTTGCGGCGGGGGCACTCGCGACCGGACTGACGGCGCCGGCGGCGGCCGTGGCGGCGATGGCCTGCGGTGCGATTCTCGGATTCCTGCCGTTCAATTTTCCCGGTTTCCGCAGTAGTCGCCTGCGCACGTTCATGGGTGATGCCGGCAGCACGCTGCTGGGGTTCATCGTTGTATGGTTCACGGTCACGATCTCCCAGGGTGAGGGCCGGGCACTCTCCCCGGTGGCGGCTCTGTGGTTTGCGCTGATGCCGCTGTCGGATTTCTTCAGCTGCTTCGTGCGGCGCGTGGCCAAGGGCAAGCTGCCGTTGCATCCGGGTCGTGAGCATTTTCACTACTTGCTGATGCGCGCCGGCCTGAGCGAGCGCCAGGTGCTTGCCGTGCTGGTCGCCTTCGGCCTGTTCTACGCGGCAGTCGGACTGATCGGTGCCAGCCTCAAGCTGCCGGACTGGGCCCTGTTCGCGCCCTGGATCACTCTGCTGGGATTGCAGACATTCATCATCAAGCGCCTGGCCCTGTACATCAGGTACCGCCGGTGGCGGGCCTCAAAGGTCGTCGTCGTGATCCCAGCAAGAACTGCGCCAGCTCATCTTGTTGATGCGGCGCAGCTAGACGCTGGCCGCAAGGCAGCGTAAAGAAAGAGTTACTCGCGCTCTCACGCTCGCCCGGATTGCGGACCTCCGTCGGGTGCCTGACACGGCGTAGCTTATCCAGCATGCGCGCCAACGCGGCTGTCACCGTGATCGACGCATAGACCGGCAGCCCACGCCTCGACCTCGGCATGTTCCACGACTCGACCGGAATACACTTCCGCGAGCGCCGCGAGGGTCTCGCGCTGCCGTTCCTCGGCAAGCTCCTGCCGCAGATGCGCTGTCACAATCCGGGTGGTCATGGCCTTAGTCACCTCTGATTTGGCCATTCAAGAGCATGCCCGCGCCCCTGCCGCGGCACAACCTTCCGGCTCGACTCGCGAGTACACCGCAGTGCGGGCACCGGAACGCTACAATTCAGCATGACCTCCCCGGACCCTCCCGCCCGCCGCGGCCGTCTCTTCGTCATCGCCGCACCGTCCGGCGCCGGCAAGACCTCGCTCGTGCGCGCGTTGCTGGAGCGTCATCCCTCGCTGCGCTTCTCGATCTCGTACACCACTCGTGCGAAGCGCCCTAACGAGACCCACGGGCAGGATTACTTCTTCGTCGCGAAGGACGAGTTCGAGGCGATGGTCGGGCGCGGCGAGTTTCTGGAGCACGCGCAGGTCTTCGACAATTACTACGGCACGGCCCGCGCGCAGGTGGAAGCGTCGCTCGTCGCGGGGCAGGACCTGATCCTCGAGATCGACTGGCAAGGGGCGCGGCAGATCCGCCGTGCCTTGCCCGAGTGCCGCTCCATCTTCATCCTGCCGCCTTCGCGCGAGGAACTCGAACGCCGGCTGCGCGGCCGTGGCACAGACGCGGAAGAGGTCATCCAGCGCCGGTTGCGGGACGCCGCGACCGACATGACGCAC
>JBAVIQ010000122.1:0-2520 GCA_049687035.1 Steroidobacteraceae bacterium | reverse complement strand
AGAATATTTGGCTTCGTCTGCCGGCGCACTCAGTGCGGCCGGGTGTCGGTCGCTCCGGGTGGCACGGGCACCTCTGTCGGCGCAGCAGTGGCCACGACCGCCGCCGGCTCGTCGTCGGGCAGCGGTTGCGGCACCATTTCAAGCGCCACTTCGAGCACCCGGTCGATCCACCGCACCGGCACGATCTCGAGATGGTTCTTCACGTTCTCCGGGATGTCCTGCAGGTCCTTGACGTTGTCCTCCGGGATCATGACCTTCTTGATGCCGCCGCGGTGCGCCGCGAGCAGCTTCTCCTTCAGGCCGCCGATCGGCAGCACTTCGCCGCGCAGGGTGATTTCACCCGTCATGGCGACGTCCGCACGCACCGGAATCCTGGTGAGCGCCGACACGAGTGCAGTGCACATGCCGATGCCTGCGCTCGGGCCGTCCTTCGGCGTCGCACCCTCGGGCACGTGAATGTGCACGTCGGCCTTCTGGTAGAACTCCGGATCGAGGCCGAGCACGTTGGCGCGACTGCGCACCACCGTCATCGCGGCCTGGATCGACTCCTGCATCACCTCGCCGAGCTGGCCCGTGTGCGTGAGCTTGCCTTTGCCAGGCATCACCGCGGACTCGATGGTGAGCAGCTCGCCGCCGGCTTCCGTCCAGGCGAGGCCGGTGACCTGCCCTATCTGGTCGAGCTCCTCAGCGCGTCCGTACCGATGACGGCGCACGCCGAGGTACTTCGGCAGGTTCTTCGGCGTGACCGAAATGACCTTGCGGTCCTTCTCGAGCAGCAGTTCCTTCACCGACTTGCGGCAGACCTTGGAGATTTCACGCTCGAGACTGCGCACGCCCGCTTCACGCGTGTAATGGCGGATCACGTCCAGGATCGCAGGATCGGAGACCTTGAGTTCGTCGTTGCGCAAGCCGTTCTGCTTCATCTGCTTCGGCAGCAGGTAGCGGCGAGCGATGTTCGACTTCTCGTCCTCGGTGTACCCGGGGAGACGGATGACTTCCATGCGATCGAGCAGCGGCGGCGGGATGTTCAGGCTGTTGGCCGTGCAGACGAACATCACGTCCGAAAGGTCGAAATCGACCTCGAGGTAATGGTCGTTGAATGACGCGTTCTGCTCGGGGTCGAGCACTTCGAGCAGGGCGGACGACGGGTCGCCGCGGAAGTCCATCGCCATCTTGTCCACTTCGTCGAGCAGGAACAACGGGTTCTTCACGCCGGTGCGCACCAAGTTCTGCACGATCTTGCCGGGCATCGAGCCGATGTAGGTGCGGCGATGGCCGCGGATCTCGGCCTCGTCACGCACGCCGCCAAGCGACATGCGCACGAAGTTGCGGTTGGTGGCACGCGCGATGCTCTGGCCGAGCGAGGTCTTGCCCACGCCGGGAGGACCGACGAGACAGAGAATCGGGCCTTTCAGCGTCTGCACGCGCTGCTGCACCGCGAGGTACTCGACGATGCGTTCCTTGACCTTATCGAGTCCGAAGTGATCCTCGTTCAGCACCTTCTCGGCGCCGGCCAGGTCGTGCTTCACCTTCGTGCGCTTGCGCCACGGGCACTTCGCGAGCCAGTCGATGTAATTGCGCACGACGGTGGCTTCGGCCGACATCGGCGACATCAGCTTGAGCTTCGCCAGCTCGGACTTCGCCTTCTCGCGCGCTTCCTTCGGCATGCCGGCGCGCGTGATGCGCTTCTCGAGTTCCGCGATTTCGTTCGGCGCGTCGTCGAGCTCACCCAGTTCCTTCTGGATGGCCTTCATCTGCTCGTTGAGGTAGTACTCCCGCTGGCTCTTCTCCATCTGCTGCTTGACGCGGCCGCGGATGCGCTTCTCGATCTGCAGCACGTCCATCTCGCCTTCGATCAGTGCGAGGATGTGCTCGAGTCGACGGCGCACGTCCTGGATCTCGAGCACCTTCTGCTTGGCGTCGAGCTTGAGCGACATGTGAGCAGCGACGGTGTCCGCGAGGCGGCCCGGCTGTTCGATGCCGGCCAGCGAGGTCAGGATCTCCGGCGGAACCTTGCGGTTCAGCTTCACGTACTGCTCGAACTGCGAGACGACGGAACGCACGAGCACGTCCATCTCGCGCTCGTCGTAGCGCTCGCCGTCCGTGAGCGGCGTGGCGACCGCGGTGAAGTAATCGGTCTGCTGCAGCTCGGTGACCGAGGCGCGCTCGACGCCCTCGACCAGCACCTTGACGGTGCCGTCCGGGAGCTTCAGCAACTGCAGGATCGTCGCGATCGTACCGACGTCGTAGAGGTCCTTGGCGGTAGGTTCATCAACGTCCGCCTGCTTCTGCGCGAGCAGCAGGACCTGCTTGTCGACCTTCATCGCCTGCTCGAGCGCGAGGATGGATTTCTCGCGTCCGACGAACAAAGGGATGACCATGTGCGGATAGACGACGACGTCGCGCAGCGGCAGGACCGGCATCGGCTCGGTGCGTGCCGTCACGGGCGTCGTCGGGGCGTTCGATTCGGGTTTGTTGGTCACGTGCGGGGGTCTCCGGACCGTTTGGCTCCCCCTGTCG
>JBAVIQ010000121.1:0-2443 GCA_049687035.1 Steroidobacteraceae bacterium | reverse complement strand
CGTCACGCGGGACTGGCTTCCCGGTCCATCCGCGAGCATGTCGTAGCCGTAACCCGCGCTCGCGCGGGTCGTGAAGTCGAAGCGCTCGCCGTGGCGGCGCGCAACGAGACTCACGTCGTTGAGCAAGGCGTCCTGCGTCGTCAGGTCGCTGCTGGCGAGGCCGCTCTCGATGTGGCTCTGGTCCTGGCGATAGATCTGCGAAAAGCCGCCGTAGACCCGCCATGGGGACTCGTCCCCGTCGCTGCCTGTCGAGCCACCGCGACCAGGGCGGGTGGCCCACGCCAGCGTCTGCAGCCGCTTGCGCACGCGCGTGGAGCCGTCGCCAGTCGGATAGCGCTGCAGGTAGTCCTCGTACTCGGCCTTGGCGTGCGCGACCTGGCCGCTGCGTTCGCGCGCAAGCGCAAGCATTTCCTGCGCGTCTGCCCGCTGCGGAAACTCAGGTTGCTGCGTGAGCTGCGTCAGCAGCGGGATCGCTGTGGCGTAGTTCTTGTGGCGGAAGGCGTCCTTGGCCTGGGCCAGGGTCTGTTTGATTTCGTCCGGCGTCATCGACGCGTTGACCTGCGGGGCCGTCGACCGCACGGTCGCCACGCCCGACGGAGTGCCGATCTCGTTCAGGGTATCGTCATCCGAGATTGCTACCCAGGCCTTCGGGAATTCACCGCGCGAATTGGCGAGTGCCTGCTTGGCTGCCGCTTCGTTGACGAAAGGTCCGGCCCGCAGCCGGTACCAGCGTTGCTCGTCGACAACCGTCTCCGAAACGTATGTGCGCGTGCCTACGGTCTTCGCGGCGGCTGCGAGTGCATCGGGCGTGAAGGGCGTGGTCGACGAGGCCAGGTTCACGGCGTACGTGGAGACGCCCTGCGGCATCTCCTTCACCGTCACCCGCGGTGTCTCGGTGCGCAGCAACCTGACTCGCAACAGCCGCCCGTCGATCGAAGGCGTCAGCACGAACGTCTCGGACTTCGACCAGCCGATCCGGACCTCGACATCCGAGCCGTACGGCCGGACTACGTCGACAGAGCGCACGTAACCAGCCGCGCCAGCCAGCAGCGGTTGCGGTTCCGAGGCGGTTGTCCGGCCGCAATCCGGGCCAGCCGAGAAGCGGACCTGCAATGCCTCACCGTCGGTGGCCGGCGTGTGCGACATGTATCGCATCGAACAGCTGAAGAGCAACGTGAAGGATACGTAGCCACGCTGCTCGCTCGCCACGACATCCTCGATGATGCGGCCCTGTGCCCAGAGCGGTGTGGCCGCCAGGTTGCACAGGACGGCGCCCACAGCGAGCAGAAGACGCGGTCCGGAGCGCATCAGTGGAATTCCGTGTCCGTCACGCGATGCTGCGGACCGCCGCGACTCTTCAAGATCTTCGTGAGCGTCGAGTCCGTATATACATGGCACGCGCCCGAACAGTTGCGCAGTTCGCTGACCGTATATTTCGTATTGCCGAACTTGGTGTGCGGATCGGGCTTGAACTTACTCGAATGGCAGCCGGCGCAGTCCGGTTTGTAAGCCGGTGTGCGCCAGGTGGCGGCGTCCGTGTTGGTGGTGTGGCAGCTCTTGCAGGTGAGCGCCACACGGTGATCACCCGGGTAACCGCCACCCACTCGGTGCTTGAACGTGTTCGGTGACCAGGCCGTCGTGGTGTGGCACTGATTGCAGTCGAAGTTGTTGACCGGGAAGGTCATGTGGCCGGTCGACGGACCCGTCGCATTGGTGCCGTTGTGGCAGCTCTTGCAGTTCGTGATGTTGGTGTGGTTCACCTTCGCCGGCGTCCAGGCCAGCGTCGAGTGGCAGCTGCCGCACTCTGCTGTCGTCGGCACGTGCGTCGTGGGCTTGCCGGGCGCCTTCACGCCGTCGTGGCAGCTGGAACACGTACCGGTGACGTGCGCGTGATCGACCCGGATCGTCGGCTTCCACGCCGTCGACTTGTGGCAGCTGTCGCACGCGTTGTCGCTGGCGATGTGGCCCGTATTCTTGCCGAGGGCCAGCGTTCCGTTGTGGCACGAGAAGCACGTGCCGATCACCTGCGTGTGGTCCACCTTCGCCGCCGGCTTCCAGCCGGTGGGGGTGTGGCAGGACTCGCAGGTATTGCTCGTCTGCAGGTGATTGGTGTTCTTGCCCGTCGCGTTCACGCCGTTGTGGCAGCTGAAGCAGTTGCCGGTGACGCCGTCGTGGCTGAAACCGGTGGCCGGCTTCCAGGCCACCGTGCTGTGGCACATGCCGCACTCGGACGTCGTGGCGACGTGCGTCGCCGGCTTGCCCGTTGCCTTGACGTTGTTGTGGCAACTCGAGCACGAGCCCTGCACCTGCGTGTGATCGACGCGGGTGGTGGGTTTCCAGGTCGTCACGGAGTGGCAGGCTTCGCAGGTCGACGACGTGAACAGGTGCGTCGCGTTCTTGCCCGGTGCCTTGATCCCGTCATGGCAGCTGGCACAGCCGCTGG
>JBAVIQ010000120.1:0-2606 GCA_049687035.1 Steroidobacteraceae bacterium | reverse complement strand
GCGCCGACGTGATCGGCGAAGCCGCGGCGCGCTGATTGGCGAACGCGGTCGCGTGGCCGGCTTGTCCGACGGGATACTGATGCTGAACCTCCGCTATCGACCATTCTGGATCGCCGCGAGTGCCGTCCTCGTGCTCGGCGTCGTCTGGGGCAGCCTGCAGACCGCACTCGGCGGGGAGGTGCCGCAGGGCTTCGACAAGGTCGAGCATTTCAGCACCTACCTGTGCCTCGCCGTGTGGTTCACGGGTCTCTTTGCCCGCCCGCGCTGGTGGATGGTCGTGCTGACGCTGCTGGCCCTGGGAGCTGCGATGGAAGCCGCGCAGTACATGATGCAGGCCGGTCGCAGCGCCGACGTCTACGACATGGTCGCCAACTCCGCGGGCGTTGCAGCCGGACTGCTGCTGGCCGCGCTGCTGACCGGTGGCTGGGCGCAGCGGATCGAGTCGTGGCTGCGGTAACTCCTTTCCGTCCGCTCGCCGACCGCATGCGGCCTGCGAGCCTCGACGATTTCATTGGCCAGTCGCACCTGCTGGCACCGGGTAAACCGCTGCGCCGGCTGCTCGAAGGCCGCAGCCTGCACTCGATGATCCTGTGGGGGCCACCCGGCACCGGTAAGACCACGCTTGCTCGCCTGGTCGCGAAGACCTGCGATTCCGAGTTCCTCGCGCTGTCGGCCGTGATGGCCGGCGTGAAGGACGTGCGCGCTGCCGTCGAACAGGCGCAGCAGATGCGCGCCGGCAGCGGCCGCCGGACCGTGCTGTTCCTGGACGAAGTGCACCGCTTCAATAAATCGCAGCAGGACGCCTTCCTGCCGTACGTCGAAGACGGCACGCTCTGCTTCATCGGTGCCACGACCGAGAATCCGTCCTTCGAGATCAACGGTGCGTTGCTGTCCCGTGCCCGGGTGTACGTGCTGCGCTCGCTTACGATCGACGATATCCAGCACGTCCTGCGACGCGCGCTCGAGCGCGAATTCTCCTCCGGTGCCGAGGCGGTCAAGGCCGATGACGACGCCATCGCGACGCTCGCACGGGCGGCGGACGGGGATGCACGCCGGGCGCTGAACCTGCTCGAGGTCGCAGCGGATCTTGCGCGTGCAGGCGCCGGCACCGTCACCGAAGAGATCGCGGGCGAAGTCTCCGCCGGCGGGTATCGCCGCTTCGACAAGAAGGGCGAGCAGTTCTACGACCAGATTTCAGCGCTGCACAAGGCCGTGCGCGGCACGGATCCCGATGCGGCGCTGTACTGGCTCTGTCGCATGCTCGATGGCGGGTGCGATCCGCGTTACGTGTGCCGCCGCGTGATTCGAATGGCGTCAGAAGACATCGGCAATGCCGACCCTCGCGCGCTGCAGCTCGCGCTCGAGGCCGCCGAGGCCTACGAGCGACTCGGCAGCCCGGAAGGCGAACTCGCGCTCGCCCAGGCCGTCGTGTTCATGGCGGTCGCGGCCAAGAGCAATGCCGTCTACGTCGCGTACAAGGCGGCCATGGCGGATGCCCAGCAGAACGGCACGCTCGACGTGCCCATGCACCTGCGCAATGCGCCGACCAGGCTCATGAAAGGCCTCGGCTACGGCGAGGGCTATCGCTACGCGCACGACGAGCCCGGGGCTTTTGCAGCGGGGGAGAAGTATTTTCCCGACGCAATGGAGCCGGTGCGCTATTACGAGCCGGTGCCGCGGGGGCTCGAGATCAAGATTGCCGAGGCCCTGGAACGGTTCCGGTCGCTGAAGCGCGGCTGATCTCGGCTACAATTCGCGCTTTCCCGAACCTTTCGGCTGCCAGCCATGCTCGACGCCCGCCTGCTTCGTTCTGATCCTGCCACGGTCGCAGCGAACCTCGCGCGTCGTGGCTTCAAGCTCGACGTCGAGCGTTTCCAGGCGCTCGAGGACCGCCGCAAGGCTGCCCAGGTTGCCGCGGATGAAGTGCGTGCTGCCCGCAATGCGCACGCGAAGAACGTGGGGAAAGCCAAGGCCCAGGGGCAGGACATTGCCTCGCTGCTGGCCGCGGGCGAAGAACTCGGCACGCGGATGGCGGGTCTCGACAAGGAACTCGCGGACGTCCAGGCGGAGTTCGATGAACTGATCCTCGGCCTGCCGAACATGCTGCACGAGAGCGTGCCCAACGGCCGCGACGAAGCCGACAACGTCGAGGTGCGCCGCTGGGGTACGCCGCGCCAGTTCGAGTTTGCACCGCTCGACCACGTCGCGATCGGCGAAAAACTCGCCAACACCGCGATGGATTTCGAGGCGGCCGGCAGGATTTCCGGTGCACGGTTCGTGGTGCTGAAGGGCGGGCTCGCGCGGCTGCACCGTGCGCTCATCCAGTACATGCTCGACCTGCACACCGGCGAGCACGGTTACACCGAGATCTATGCGCCGTACCTCGTTGCGCGCAGTGCGCTGGTCGGCACGGGACAATTGCCCAAGTTCGAGGCGGACCTGTTCAGGGTGACCTCGGGCGACATGGAGTTGTTCCTGATCCCCACCGCGGAAGTGCCGGTCACGAACCTCGCGCGCGAATCCATCCTCGAGGCGAACACGCTGCCGCGACGCTACGCCGCGCACACGCCGTGCTTTCGCAGCGAAGCCGGCTCGTACGGCAAGGA
>JBAVIQ010000119.1:0-8648 GCA_049687035.1 Steroidobacteraceae bacterium | reverse complement strand
GACATGCTCCCGCACCAACTCACTAGGGTCGTCAGCGCGTGATTCGAGTGCGGCGACGACCTCCGGCGTCGGCGGCGCATTGCCGAGCGCCACAGCGACGTTCCGTAACCACCGCTCGTAACCGATGCGTCGAATCGCGCTGCCTGCGGTCCGCGCGAGAAACTGCTCTTCGCTCCAGCGCAACAACTCGACCAGGCCTGGCGCGTCGAGTCCGTGCCGCGTACGAAAATCGGGTTCAGCCGTGACCTTCGCGTACTGATTCCAGGGGCACACGAGCTGGCAATCGTCGCAGCCGTAGATGCGGTTGCCCATCGCGGCGCGGAACTCTTCCGGGATCGGGCCGTCGTGCTCGATCGTCAGGTACGAGATGCAACGTCGCGCATCGAGTTCGTAGGGCGCGACGATCGCCTGCGTCGGGCAGACGTCGATGCACGCCGTGCACGATCCGCAGTGCGAACTCACCGGCGCGTCGATGGCCAGCGGCAGGTCGGTGTAGATCTCGCCGAGGAAGAACCAGGAGCCATCGTACCGATCGAGCAGGTTCGTGTGCTTGCCGATCCAGCCGAGCCCGGCGTCGCGCGCGAGCGCCTTCTCCATCACGGGCGCGCTGTCCGTGAAGGCGCGGAAGCCCGCGGTGCCCGCGGTGGCGGCGATGCGCGCAGCCAGCTGCGCGAGACGGTGACGCAGCACCTTGTGGTAGTCGCGACCCAGCGCGTAACGGGACACGTAGCCCAGCAGGGGATCGTTCAGCACGACGTCGGGGTCCGTGGCTTCGACGCGGTAATCCATCCGCGCGCTCACTACGCGAATCGTGCCGGGGACCAGTTCCGCCGGTCGCGTGCGGCGAGTGCCGTGCCGTTCCATGTACTGCATCGTGCCGTGACGCCCTTGCGCCAACCACGCCGCCAGCCGCTGCTCGTCTGCGGCCAGGTCGACACCTGCAATGCCGACTTTCTGGAAGCCGAGTTCACGGCCCCATTCCTTGATCGATTGCGCGAGCGAAGCAACGGGTTGCGATGGGGGCTGCATGGGACGGCACGGTCCGGGCGAGGAGGCTGGCAGTATAATGGCCAGATGCACCCGCTCCCCGCCGGGCTCTTCTCTGCCGCCGAAGTGCGCGAGCTCGACCGTCGAGCCATCGAGCGCTTCGATCTTCCGGGCTATGAGCTCATGACGCGCGCTGGTCACGCGGCGCTCAACGCGCTGCGCCAGCACTGGCCGAACGCGCGCTCGATCGTGGTGCTGTGCGGGCCGGGCAACAATGGCGGCGACGGCTACGTGGTTGCCCGCATCGCCCGTGCGCAGGGGCTCAAAGTTCACGTCGTTGCCATCGCGGATTCCTCCGGCTTGCAGGGAGACGCGCTTCGCGCGCAGGACGAGTTCATCGCGGCTGGCGGGCAGCTCGAGGCGTGGCACCCGCAAATGGTTCGCGCCGGCGACGTCATCGTCGACGCGATCTTCGGCACCGGACTCACCCGTGACGTCACCGGCCCGGCTGCCGAATGCATCCGCGCCATCAATGAGGCGAAGCGTCCCGTCGTCGCCGTTGACATCCCTTCTGGCCTGCATGCCGATACCGGTCACGTGCTGGGTTGCGCCGTGCGTGCCGATCTCACGGTTACGTTCATCGGGCGCAAAGCGGGCTGCTATCTCGGCGCTGGGCCGGACTACGCGGGAAAGATCGTGTTCGACGACCTCGAAGTGCCGCTGGGTGCCTACGCAGCCTCGAAACCCACGTTGAGCCTGCTTGACGAGTCCGTCGTCAAGGCTGCGCTGCCCGTGCGCGGACGCACGGCGCACAAGGGTCGTCATGGCCACGTACTTGTGATCGGCGGTGCCGCCGGCATGGGTGGCGCGGTGTGCCTCGCGGGTGAAGCGGCGCTGCGTGCGGGCGCAGGCCTGGTCACCGTGGCTGCGCATCTGCAGAGCCTGGGCGCGCTGGTCGCACGGCCCGAACTGATGTCGCTCGCCGTCGACAGCTGCAGCGAAATGGAACGCGGCCTCGAGCGCGCGACGGTGCTCGCCCTCGGACCCGGACTCGGCCAGTCGCCGTGGGCAATGGAAGTCTTCGTCGCGGCGCTCGCTGCGAAAAAGCCTGTCGTGGTCGATGCCGACGCGCTTAACCTGCTGGCGCGTAATCCGCGCAAGTGCGAACACTGGGTGCTGACCCCGCATCCGGGCGAAGCGGCGCGCTTGCTGGGCGTCACGACGGACGACATCCAGCACGATCGCTTGGCAGCGGCCGCCGCCTTGCAGCAGCGTTACGGCGGCGTGATCGTGCTGAAAGGTGCGGGCTCGATCGTGCAGGTGCAGGCGCGTGCAGGCTGGCTCTGCGATCGCGGCAACCCGGGCATGGCGGTTGCCGGCATGGGCGATGTTCTCACGGGAGTGATTGCGGGCATCGCCGCGCAGTGCGGCGACCTCGCACTTGCCGCGAAGGCCGGAGTGTTCGTCCACGCCTGCGCTGGCGATCGCGCAGCGGCGGCAGGTGAACGCGGCTTGCTGGCGACCGACGTCATCGACGAGGTGCGCGCCTGCGTGAACCCGCGGTGATGACCGAGTACGTCGCCCATGGCGCGGATGAGATGCGGGCGTTCGGCGCCCGTCTCGCACGAGCGCTGCTGACCACGCCTGCGCACGAGTCGTTGCTCGTCACGCTCTCTGGCGAACTGGGCGCCGGCAAGACGACGCTGGTGGGCGGGTTGCTGGCAGAGTTGGGACACGTCGGTCCGGCTCGCAGCCCCACGTATACGTTGATCGAGCCGTACCGTTTGCAGGGACGCGACATCACGCACTGCGACCTGTACCGGCTGCGTCATCCGGATGAGCTCGACGACCTCGGTCTGCGCGACTTGCGAGGCGCCGGTTCGGTGCTGCTCGTGGAGTGGCCGGAGAAGGCGGAGGGGCGGTTGGGCGCGGCCGATCTGGCGCTGACGCTGGCGTACGCCGATCCGGATTCGCGCACCCTCGTGGCCGAGGCGCGCTTGCCGGCGGGTCAGGCTGTGCTCGAGCGGCTCTGACAGTACGTGACAAATCTCCCGTATCTCCATAATTTTATTGAATTATCTGTCCCCGACGCGGTAAATTGCGCAGCATGATGCAACTCGCGTCCCGCTCGACCGTTCTACGACTCGCCTGGTTGGCGCTGTCGTTGGCCTGGTTGCCGGCATGGGCGAGCCCCGCGCGCGTCACCGACGTCAGGTTGTGGTCCGGTCCCGAGGGCACGCGCCTCGTGATCGAATTGTCGGCACCCGTCGAGTACGACGTCTTCGCGCTCGACCACCCCGACCGTGTCGTCGTCGATCTCGCGAACACCACGCTGCCTGCGGACGAGTCGCTGCCGCCAGCCCAGGGCCCGGTGAAGTCGTTGCGTTCGGGTCCGCAGCAAGGGCAGGGCTTGCGCTTCGTCCTCGACGTGACCGAGGCGCTGAAGCCGCGCAGTTTCGTGGTTGGTCCCGATGGCAACGCCGGGTACCGCATCGTCGTCGAACTGCCGGGGAAGCCTGCCGTCGTCGCTGCGCCCATGAATGCCGCGCGCACGCCACCCTCGGGTAACGAGGTGCTCGCGATGGTCGCCGACACCACGCGCGCAGTGGCTGCGCCCGCGGTGCCGAAGGTCACTGAGCCGGCTCCGTTGCCGACCAAGGTGGCGAGTGCGAACGTCAAGGGCCGCGATCTGGTCATCGCAATTGATGCGGGCCACGGCGGACAGGATCCCGGCGCGATTGGCCGCGGCGGTACGCGCGAGAAAGACGTCACGCTCGCGATCGCGCGCAAGCTCGCAGCAGAAATCAACGCGGAGGACGGCATGAGAGCCGTGCTGATCCGTGAAGGCGATTACTTCATCACCCTGGCTGGCCGCACGCGCAAGGCGCGCCAGCTCGGCGCCGACATGTTCGTCTCGATTCACGCCGACTCCGTGCAGAACCGTGCGGTGAGCGGTTCGTCGGTGTACGTGTTGTCGCTGCGCGGAGCGACCGACGAGGCCGCGCGCTGGCTCGCCGAGTCGGAGAACGCAGCCGACCTGAAGGGTGGCGTGTCGCTCGACGAGAGCAGCGACGTGCTGGCGTCGGTACTGCTTGACGTCACGCAGAAAGAATCGATCAGCGACAGCGTCGAAGCGGCTGACAGCGTCCTGACTGCGCTGCGCGGCGTGGGCGATGTGCACCGTCCGCGCGTGCAGCATGCGGGCTTCGTCGTGCTGAAGTCGCCGGACGTTCCCTCGATGCTGGTCGAGACGGCTTTCATTTCCAACGCGGCGGACGAACGTCGCCTGCGTGACGCCAGTCACCAGTCGCGGATTGCCGCGGCGGTGCGCAAGGGCGTGCGCAACTACTGGTACGACAACCCGCCGCCCGGCTCGAAGCTCGCAGCCATCGTGGCGGCGCAGCGCGGCGGCATGGCGGACAGCGGCACGGCGGTCGCCGGACGCTGATTCCCGCCGCTTTGGTATGCTCGCGCACCCGGCGCGAGCCGCCAGACCTGCCCTTCCTCCATGCCGATCCGGGTCATGCCCGAGCAACTCGTTCACCAGATCGCTGCCGGCGAGGTTGTCGAGCGCCCGGCATCCGTGATCAAGGAGCTGGTCGAGAACAGCCTCGATGCCGGCGCGCTGGCGATCGAGATCGAGGTGGAGAAGGGCGGCGCCGAGCTCTGTCGTGTGCGGGACGACGGCACGGGGATCGCCGCGGACGAGCTGCTGCTCGCCCTGGCCCGCCACGCCACCAGCAAGATCGGCAGCATCGATGATCTCGAGGCGGTGCGCACGCTCGGCTTTCGCGGCGAGGCGTTGCCGAGCATCGCGTCCGTTTCGCGCATGCGGATGATCTCGCGCCCGCGCGATGCCGCGATAGCGCACATGGTGGCCGCAGTCGACGGCGCCCTGACGGGACCCGCGCCGCACCCGCATCCACACGGCACGACGGTCGAGGTCCGCGACCTGTTCTTCAACGTGCCAGCGCGGCGCAAGTTCCTGCGCGCTGAACGTACGGAGCTGGCGCAGATCGAGCGGCTAGTGGAGCGGCTTGCGCTCAGTCGTTGCGACGTGGGATTCCGGCTCTCGTCCGCGCGCAAGGTGCTCGCGGATCATCCGCCGGCGCGCGACGAACGAGCGCGCGACGCGCGTGTGGCGGCGATGCTCGGCGAGGACTTCATCGGCAACGCGATGAAGCTCGACCACGAAGGGTCAGGTCTGCGACTGCACGGCTGGTTCTGCCTGCCAACCTACGCGCGCAGCCAGGCCGACCAGCAGCACTTCTTCCTCAATGGCCGGCCGCTGCGCGACAAGCTCATCGCCAGTGCGGTGCGGCTCGCGTATCGCGACGTGCTCTTTCATGGCCGCCATCCCGCGTACGTGCTGTTCCTCGAGATGGATCCGGCACGCGTCGACGTGAACGCACACCCGCAGAAACTCGAGGTGCGTTTTCGCGAGCCTGGCCTGATCCACGATTTCCTGTTTCGCACGCTCGAGCGCGCGCTTGCGGAAACGCGGCCGACGCAGGCGGCGGCTGATGCGATTCCGGCGGCACGTGCCGACTGGTCTTTGCCCCGTCCGACTAACCCCTATCCCCTGAGCCCTGACCCCTCGGCGGCGGGGCAGCAGGTCTCCGCGACGGACTTGTATGGTCGCCTGGGCGGGGTTCGCGAGATCGCAGCCGCGGACGCCGCCGCCGCGCCTCGCGCGGAAGAGCCTCTTGGATACGCCATCGCGCAGCTGCACGGCGTCTACATCCTCGCGCAGGCGCCCGGCGGCCTCGTTCTCGTCGACATGCATGCCGCGCACGAGCGCACCACGTACGAGCGGCTGAAGGCCTCGATGCAGTCCGACCGCTTGCCGGCGCAGCCGCTGCTGGTGCCGATCGCGGTCCAGGTTGCGGTCGCCGATGCGGATGAGGCGGAATCGCATGCCGAGTTGTTCTCGAGCCTCGGCCTCGACGTCGATCGCAGCGGGCCTGCGCAACTGCTGCTACGATCGACGCCGGCACTGCTGCCCAACATCGATCCCGCCACCTTGCTCAAGGACATGATTGCGGATTTGCGTGAGCAGGGCAGGGCTGCGACGTCGGCGGCCTTCGACCGGGCGCTCGGCACCATGGCGTGTCACCAGGCCGTCCGCGCCAACCGCCGGCTGACCGTGCCCGAGATGAATGCGCTGCTCCGGGAAATGGAGCAGACCGTGCGCAGTGATCAGTGCGTGCACGGCCGTCCCACCTGGTCGTTCGTCAGCATGGACGACCTCGACCGGCTGTTCCTGCGCGGACGATGAACACTCCCGCAAACGCTATCGACGAAGCTCCCGACGTTGTCTGCCTGATGGGGCCGACGTGCACGGGCAAGACCGCGCTCGCCTTGCAGCTGGCCCAGCGTTTTCCGGTCGAGATCGTCAGCGTCGATTCGGCACTGGTGTACCGGGGCATGGACATCGGCACGTCGAAGCCGACGACGGCTGAACGCGCGGCCGTGCCGCATCACCTCATCGACATCTGCGATCCTTCGGACCCGTATTCCGCCGGACGGTTCCTGCGCGACGCACTCCAGTGCATCGAAGCGATCCGCGCCCGCGGCCGGGTACCGCTGCTGGTGGGCGGCACGATGTTGTACTTCCGCGGACTCACCCATGGGCTTGCGCCGTTGCCCGCAGCCGACCCGCAGGTGCGGGCCGCACTCGACCTGGTCGCGCAATCGAGCGGCTGGCCCGCCATGCATGCCGAACTCGCTGAGCGCGATCCGGTCGCGGCGAGCCGGATTCAGCCCGCCGATGCCCAGCGGATCCAGCGGGCGCTCGAAGTCCTGCAGCTCACCGGCGAGCGTCTGTCGGACCTGCAGCAGCAGTCGGAGCCTCCGGCGGTCCGCCTCGCGCGGTTCGCCCTGATGCCCGTATCGCGGCCGGAGCTTTACGTCCGGATCAACGCGCGGTTCGACCAGATGGTCGCGGCCGGACTGGTGGACGAGGTCAGGGCGCTGCAGGTCCGGGGCGACCTCGACCCGGACCTGCCCAGCCTGCGGGCCGTCGGCTACCGCCAGATCTGGCAGCATCTCGCCGGCGAGTGCAGCCTGGAGGACGCGGTGGCAGCCGCCCGGCAGGCGACCCGCAACCTGGCCAAGCGTCAGCTGACGTGGCTCCGTGGCGATCCGGCCATTGCCTGGGTGCCATCCCTTGCAGAACGTGATCTCGTCCCGATATACGACGCCGTGACCAACGCGGCCGGAAAAATCGGTGCGAAATCCCTGTGCTAGACTGGCCTCGTTCTTGCTGGGAGCCTGGAGCATCCAGGCGGGCCGTTTCACGGAAGAAGCTGTGCAGGAACGAACGGCACCAGAGAAAAAAGGAGACGATAGCAATGGCCAAGGGCCAGTCCTTGCAGGATCCTTTCCTGAACGCTCTGCGTAAGGAGCGCATCCCTGTTTCCATCTATCTGGTCAACGGCATCAAGCTGCAGGGCCAGATCGACTCGTTCGACCAGTTCGTGGTCCTGCTGCGCAACAGCGTGAGCCAGATGGTCTACAAGCACGCCATCTCGACGATCGTGCCGGCCCGCAACGTGCGCCTGCCGGCGGGCGATGATGACCTGCCGCCGCTCGATGACGCCCCCGAGGGCTGAGCCGGTTCAGGCGAGGGCAGGGAGCATTGTTTGAAAGGCCGGCCAGCGGCGAACGCGCGATCCTAGTCTGTGTGGGGCTCGGTCGAGCCCCTGAACCCGATCGCGTGGAAGAGTTCGGCGCGCTCGCGCGTTCCGCAGGCGCGCAGGTGCTCGAAGTACTGGCGCCGACCCGCAAGTCCGCCGATCCCCGCTTCTTCATCGGCTCCGGCAAGGTCGAAGAACTCCGCGCCCGGGTCGAAGCGCTTACGGCTGACCTGGTCGTGATCGACGGCGCGTTGAGCCCGAGCCAGGAACGCAACCTCGAAAAAGAACTGAAGTGCCGCGTGCTCGACCGCAGCGGCCTGATCCTCGACATCTTCGCGCAACGCGCACGCAGTTTCGAAGGCAAATTGCAGGTCGAGCTCGCACAGCTCGAGCACATGTCCACGCGCCTCGTGCGCGGCTGGACCCACCTCGACAGCCAGCGCGGCGGTGGCATCGGCCTGCGCGGACCGGGTGAAACCCAGCTCGAGACCGACCGCCGCCTGATCGGCAAACGCATCAAGACCCTCAACGACCGCATCGAGAAAGTGCTGCAGCAGCGTGAGACCACGCGGCAGGAACGCAGGCGGCAGGAAGTGCCGACAATCGCGCTCGTCGGTTACACCAACGCGGGCAAGTCGACGCTGTTCAATCGCCTGACGCGCTCCGACGCCTATGCGGCCGACCAGTTGTTTGCGACGCTCGATCCCACGGTGCGCCGACTGCACCTGGCGCCGGGCCTCGAGACGGCGCTCGCCGACACCGTCGGCTTCGTGCGCGACCTGCCGCACGAACTCGTCGCCGCATTCCGCTCGACGCTGCAGGAAGCACGCGAAGCCGACCTGCTGCTGCACGTCATCGACGCGTCCGATCCCGAGCGCAACGACCGTATCGCGCAGGTCGACGACGTGCTGCTGGCAATTGGCGCGCAGGGCGTGGCGCAGATCGCGGTGTACAACAAGATCGACCGCACGGGCGAGCTGCCGCGGTCGGAAACGGGCGCAGACGGTCGCATCGATCGGGTCT
>JBAVIQ010000118.1:0-6631 GCA_049687035.1 Steroidobacteraceae bacterium | reverse complement strand
CACGTCTTCCCGGCGCTCGCGACGGCGCGCGTGCTGCAGCGCCGTGGTTACGACATCGTCTGGCTCGGTACGCGGCAAGGTATCGAGGCGCGCCTCGTGCCAGCCGCCGGCATTCCGGTCGAGTGGCTGAGCGTGAGCGGGCTCCGTGGCAAGGGCGTAGTGACACTGCTTGCGGCGCCGTTCCGCCTCTTGGTCGCCATCAACCAGGCGATGCGCGCGATCCGCAAGCATCAGCCCAGGGTCGTGCTCGGCGCGGGCGGCTTCGCGTCCGGTCCCGGTGGCATCGCGGCATGGTTGCTCGGCCGGCCCCTCGTCGTGCATGAGCAGAACGCCGTCGCGGGCCTCACCAATCGTGTGCTCGCGCGCTTCGCCAGGCGCGTGCTCGAAGGATTCCCGAACAGCTTCGGCAGCGGCGTGCAGGCCGAGCGCGTCGGCAACCCGGTGCGTCCGGAGATCGTCGCCATCGCTGCGCCTGAGCGACGGTACGCCGGTCGCGAAGGCGCTGCGCGCCTGCTCGTGTTCGGCGGCAGCCAGGGCGCCGCCCGCCTGAACGCCGTGCTGCCGGCTGCCATCGGCGAACTGCCGGTGGCGCTGCGGCCCGCAGTGCTGCACCAGACCGGCAAGCACAACTTCGAAGAAACCGTGCAGGCGTATCGCTCGCGTGGCATCGAGGCCGACGTGCGGCCCTTCATCGACGACATGGCGAGCGCCTACGGCTGGGCCGACCTCGCCGTGTGTCGCTCCGGTGCGCTGACGGTCGCAGAACTCGCGGCGGCCGGCGTGCCTGCCATCCTCGTGCCGTTCCCGGCCGCCGTCGACGACCACCAGACCCGCAACGCGCAGTACGCCGTGCAGGCGGGCGCCGCGAGGCTCCTGCCCGAAGGCGACCTGACTCCGATTTCGCTCGCCGCGCTGTTGCGTACGCTGCTCGAGGCGGGACGCCCGCTGCTCTCGCGCATGGCTGTGGCGGCGCGCACGAGCGCCATCGTCGACGCGGACGAACGGCTGGCCGACGCCTGCATGCAGGCGGCGGGGGAGGCGGCATGAAGGACCGCATGCGCCGGATTCACACGATTCACTTCGTCGGTATCGGCGGCAGCGGCATGTCGGGCATCGCAGAAGTGCTGCTGAACCTCGGCTACGCGGTGCAGGGTTCCGACCTGAAGCAGGGCGAGTCCACCGAGCGGCTGCAGCAACTCGGCGCGCGCGTGCTGATCGGCCACCGCGCAGAGAACGTCGACGGCGCCGACGTGGTCGTGGTTTCGAGCGCGATCAACGCCGCGAACCCTGAAGTAGCGCGTGCATTGGCCGCGCGCATTCCTGTCGTGAAGCGCGCCGAGATGCTCGGCGAACTCATGCGCTTCCGCTATTCGATCGCCGTGGCCGGTACGCACGGCAAGACCACCACGACGAGCCTGATGGCGAGCGTCCTGGCCGAAGGCGGCACGGACCCCACGTTCGTCATTGGCGGCCGGCTGAAGAGCGCGGCCAGCAACGCGCGTCTCGGAGCTGGCGAGTTCCTGGTCGCCGAAGCCGACGAAAGCGACGCGTCGTTCACGCACCTGCAGCCGATGATCGCGATCGTCACCAACGTCGACGCCGACCATCTCGGCACGCACGGCGGCGATTTCGAGAAACTGAAGCTCAGCTTCGTCGAGTTCCTGCACAACCTGCCGTTCTACGGACTCGCGATCGTCTGCAACGACGATGCGAACGCGCGCGGGCTGATTCCCAGCATCGCGCGGCCTTACCTTACCTACGGTTTCGACGAATCCGCCGATGTGCGCGCGGTAGACATCGAGCGACTGGCGGGCCGGTCCAGGTTCACGGTGCTGCGCCCGGGCGGTGCGCCGCCGTTGCCGGTCACGCTGAACCTGCCCGGCCGCCACAACGTGCTTAACGCACTTGCGGTGATTTCCGTCGCAACCGAGCTTGAAATCGACGATGCGGCCATCCAGCGCGCGCTGGCCGGTTTCCAGGGCATCGAGCGTCGCCTGCAGTGGATCGCCGACGTCGACACCGGCGCCGGCAAGGTCACGATCGTGGACGACTACGGCCATCACCCGACGGAGATCGCTGCCACCGTCGAAGCGGCGCGCCAGGGCTGGCCGGACCGTCGCGTCGTGCTGGTCTTCCAGCCGCATCGGTACACGCGCACACGCGACCTTCTCGACGAGTTCGCGCAGGTCCTCGCCGAGTCGGACGCGCTCGTCGTGGCCGACGTGTACGCGGCGGGCGAAGCCCCGATCCCCGGCGCCGACGCCAAGTCGCTCTGCCGTGCGATCCGCTCACGGGGTCGCGTGGAACCCGTGCTGCTCAAGTCGCTCGACGAACTGCCGGACGCACTGGCCGGCATCGTGCGTGAGGGCGACGTAGTGCTGACGATGGGCGCCGGTCACATCGGCGCCGTCGCCAACGAACTGCCGCGCACCCTGCCGGCTGCAGTCGCGATGCGAGGCCAACGCACATGACTTCGCCCCTGCTCATCCAGGATCCCGCCGAGTTCGGCCGCGTTGCCGTGCTGCTCGGGGGCACGTCGTCCGAACGCGAGGTGTCGCTCGATTCGGGCCGCAACGTGCTCGAAGCGCTGCAGCGCCGCGGCGTCGACGCCACGGCCGTCGACGGTATTCCTGCCCTGGTCACCGCGCTCAACGCGCCGGGCGGCCGCAAGTTCGATCGCGTCTTCAACATCCTGCACGGCAACCGTGGCGGTGGCGAGGACGGCGTGCTGCAGGGGTTGCTCGAGTCGCTGGGCGTGCCCTACACGGGTTCGGGTGTGCTCGGGTCCGCGCTCGCGATGGACAAGATCCGCACCAAGCAGGTGTGGCTCGCACTCGGCCTGCCGACGCCGGCCTACGTGAACCTGCAGCGCGGCGAAGACGTCGTCGCGGCGGCCCACAAGCTGGGCCTGCCGGTGATCGTCAAGCCTGCGTGCGAAGGCTCGAGCGTCGGCATCACGCGCTGCTTCAAGGATGCGGACCTCGCGGCGGCCGTCGAACTGGCGGCGCGGTACGAAGGCCCGTTGCTGGTCGAGCAGTTGATCCAGGGCGAGGAGTACACGGTGGGCGTGCTTGGGCTCGAAGCGCTGCCGTCGATCCGGATCGTGCCGGCCGGCGAGTACTACGACTACCACGCGAAGTACGTTGCCGAGGACACGCAATACCTGTGCCCCGGCATGACGGGTGCCGCCGAGCAGGAACTTGCGGGCCTGACTCTCGCGGCGTTCTTTGCCGTCGGCTGTAGCGGCTGGGGCCGCGTCGATTTCATGCGCGACCGTGCGGGCAAGCCGTGGTTGCTCGAAGTGAACACGGCGCCGGGCATGACCAGTCATTCACTCGTGCCGAAGGCGGCACGCCAGCGCGGCATCGAATTCGACGAACTCGTCTGGCGGGTCCTCGAAACGAGCTGCCGCGGTAAGGAGGCACGTCGATGAAGCTGCCGTTCGGCAAGAAACAGCGCAAGCAGGCGACCCGCCCCGAGCCCAGGTGGTGGGAGCGCCTCGACTGGAGCGCGATCGGCACGACGGCCGCCATCGTCGCCGGCTGCGTCGTCGTGGCGCTGCTGCTGATCTTTGCGCTGGACCGTCCGGTGCGGCGGGTCCTGCTCGAAGGCGCCTTCCAGCGCATCTCGCCGCCGGAGATCGAGAGCGCCGTCGCGCAGGTCGCGCAGGGTGGCCTGGCTTCGGTGGACCTCGAACGCATTCGCGAGCGCGTCGAGTCGATCGACTGGGTGGACAGCGCCGTCGTGACCCGTGTGTGGCCGGATGCAATCCGCGTCGTGGTCAACGAAGAGGTGGCGGCGGCGCGGTGGAACGACGCCGGGCTGCTGAACGCGCGCGGCGAGCTCTTCATCCGCAACGCGCGCTACGTGCCGCCGGAACTGCCGCTGCTCGAAGGCCCGGAAGGCAGCGAGTCGCAGGTTGCGCAACTTTACATCGATGCCCAGGGCCGCCTGCTCGAATCCGGACTGCGCCTGACGGGCGTCCGGCTCGACGACCGCGGCGCGTGGGAACTCGAGCTGGCGGATGGCCTGCAGGTCAGGCTCGGTCGGCAGGACGTCAAGGACCGCCTCGAACGCTTCATTCGACTCGCGAGCCCGACCGTGGCGAAGCGGGTCGCGGAGATCAATTACGTGGACATGCGCTACACGAACGGCTTCAGCGTGGGCTGGAACGCCCGTTCCGCACTGGCCGTCGCCCCGCGACAGGACGCGACACCCGATGCCTAGAAAGCCCGAAAGGAACCTGCTGGTCGGACTCGACATCGGCACGTCGAAAGTCGTCGCAATCGTCGGTGAGCTCAACGCGGACGGCACGATCGACGTGGTGGGCGTGGGCTCGCACCCTTCGCGCGGGTTGAAGCGCGGCGTCGTCGTCAACATCGACTCGACGGTGCAGTCGATCCAGCGCGCGGTCGAGGAAGCCGAGCTGATGGCCGGTTGCCAGATTCATTCCGTGTTCGCCGGCATCGCCGGCAGCCACGTGCGGAGCCTCAACTCGCACGGCATCGTCGCGATCCGCGACAAGGAAGTGACGCAGAGCGACGTCGAGCGCGTGATCGACGCGGCGCGTGCCGTTGCGATTCCCGCGGACCAGAAGATCCTCCACATCCTGCCGCAGGAATTCATCATCGACGCGCAGGACGGCATTCGCGAGCCCGTCGGCATGTCGGGCGTGCGGCTCGAAGCGAAGGTCCACATCGTGACCGGCGCGGAAAGCGCCGCGCAGAACATCGTCAAGTGCGTGCAGCGCTGCGGCCTCGAGGTCGAGGACATCGTGCTCGAACAGCTGGCGTCGAGCTACGCCGTGCTGGCCGACGACGAAAAGGAACTCGGCGTCTGCCTGATCGACATCGGCGGCGGCACCACCGACGTGGCGGTCTTCGCGGGCGGCGCGATCCGGCACACCGCTGTCATCCCGATCGCGGGCGATCTCGTCACCAACGACATCGCGCAGAGCCTGCGTACACCGACGCACCATGCCGAGGAGCTCAAGGTGAAGTACGCATGCGCGCTGTCACAACTCGCGAATGCGGATGAAACCATTGAAGTGCCGAGCGTAGGCGATCGCCCGGCACGACGCCTCGCGCGGCAGACGCTCGCGAGCGTCGTCGAAGCGCGCTACGAGGAAATCTTCGTGCTCGTGCGCGACGAGCTCGCGCGCTCCGATTACCACGACAAGATCGCCGCCGGCATCGTCCTCACGGGCGGCAGCGCGAAGATGGACGGCGTCATCGAACTGGCCGAGGAAATCTTCCACGCACCGGTGCGGCTCGGCCTGCCCCAGGGCGTGAGCGGGCTGGTGGACGTAGTGCGCAATCCGATTCATTCGACCGGCGTCGGGCTGTTGCTGTTCGGCCGCAGCACGCGCCACGTGCATCCGTCGCCGCATGGCGGGATGGGTCCGCGCAAGACCATCCAGCGCATGCGGGACTGGTTCAAAGGGAACTTCTAGGGCAGCAAGGGCAGGAAGGGCAGGAAGGGCAGGAAGGATAGGAAGGGCAGGAAGGATAGGAAGGGTCGCAAGGGCAAACAAGGTTTTTCGGGGCACGGTAGAGGCTGCCGTGCCAGGCAACGGTTACTCGTCTCAAGCAGTCATTCGTCATCATTTTTGTTACGGAGCAGGAGCAGCACACCCATGTTCGTACTCGCAGATACGGAAAATCAGGGCGCAATCATCAAGGTCGTAGGCGTGGGCGGCGGCGGCGGCAACGCCGTGACCCACATGGTCAACTCGGGCATCGAGGGCGTCGACTTCGTGTGCATCAACACCGATGCGCAGGCGCTCAAGCACTCGAAGGTCAAGACCAGCCTGCAGATCGGCTCGAACATCACCAAGGGTCTCGGCGCCGGCGCCGACCCGGAGGTCGGCCGCCAGGCGGCGATGGAGGACCGCGACCGCATCATCGAGCTGATCGAAGGCTCGGACATGATCTTCATCACCGCCGGCATGGGTGGTGGCACGGGAACGGGCGCAGCGCCGATCGTGGCGCAGGTGGCGAAGGAACTCGGCATCCTGACCGTCGCCGTCGTGACCAAGCCTTTCGAGATGGAAGGTAACAAGCGCACGTCGCTCGCGGAGCAGGGCATCAACGAGCTGCACAAGTACGTCGATTCGCTGATCACGATTCCGAACCAGAAGCTCCTGACGGTGCTCGGCGGCGACATGACGCTGCTCGACGCATTCAAGACGGCGAACCAGGTGCTGCAGGGCGCGGTGCAGGGCATCGCGGAACTGATCACGCGTCCCGGCATGATCAACGTCGACTTCGCCGACGTCCGCACCGTCATGGCCGAGACCGGCATGGCGATGATGGGCTCCGGCCAGGCCGGCGGCGAGAACCGTGCGCGCGCCGCCGCCGAAGCTGCAATCTCAAGCCCGCTGCTCGAAGACGTGAACCTGTCGGGCGCCCACGGCCTGCTGATCAACGTCACGGCCGGCATGGACCTGCGCACGAGCGAGTTCCACCTCGTCGGCGAGACCGTGAAGCAGTTTGCCTCGGACGATGCAACGGTCGTCGTCGGTTACGTGATCGATCCGGAAATGACGGACCAGGTCCGCGTTACCGTCGTCGCAACCGGGATTGGCCGTGCCGTGGCCAAGGCGGTGCCGCAGCCGACGATCGTCCAGGGC
>JBAVIQ010000117.1:0-25579 GCA_049687035.1 Steroidobacteraceae bacterium | reverse complement strand
GGGAAGGGAAAAGTCCGCCAGGGGAACCGTTGCGGCGTGAAGCTCAGTGCAATCTCGCCCACTGCAGGACCTTGACGTCCTGTTGCGAGCGGCCGAAGTTGCGCGCGATGATCCGGGTCGCTTCGTTCATGCCCTTGTTGGGGCGCGGCTGGCCGTCGAGTTCGACCACGCCGCGGAATTCCTCGAGCCCCCGCGGCTGCGGCTGCTCGACCAGGAAATGCGCGTAGAACTTGATGCCCATGGACGGCAAGCTACTGATCGTCACCGGCCTTTTCCGTGACCGCGTGCACACTAATTCGGCACCCGGCGCGTGCCTGCTGAAAACATGACCCGCTACCGAAAACCCGCCACGCCTGGCTCCAAGTACTCCACGCCCGCGGGCGAACGCCTGCTGCGCGCCGAGCTCGACGAGCTGTGGCGCGTGCTGCGACCGCAGGTGACCAAAGCCGTGCAGGAAGCCGCAGCCCAGGGTGACCGTTCCGAGAACGCGGAATACATCTACGGCAAGCGGCAGTTGCGCGAAATCGACCGCCGCGTGCGGTTCCTGCGCAAACGGCTCGAGGGAATGATCGTCGTGACGCGGCCGCCGGACGACCGCAGCCGGATCTTCTTCGGAGCGTGGGTCCAGGTGGAGGACGAGAACGGCGTCGCAACCGAATTCCGCATCGTCGGACCCGACGAACTCGATCCCGCGCGGCGTTATGTCAGCATGGATTCGCCGCTCGCCCGTGCGCTGCTGGGTAAGCGTGTCGACGACGAGGTCACGATTGAAGTGCCGGGCGGAACCCGCGCGTATGCGGTCGTCGGCATCCGTTACGAGGAGCCGGTCGCCTCGTGATGCGGCAAGCCGTCGTGGATCTCTCCGATCCACGGCACGCGCGTCGCCCAATGCACGTGCGCCTGTGGCCGCAGTTGCGCGGCGAGTCCGGGATCGACGCTGCCTAACGTGATGTGCAGTTCGCCCGGCCAGCGTGTCGACTGGAAGAAGAGCGGCGTGCCGCAGCGGCCGCAGAAACTGCGCGTCGCCTCAGGCGATGAACGGTAGATGCGCAGGTACCCAGCATTGCCAATGAGTTCGAAGCGCCCGGCATCGGTGCCGAGCCAGGTGACGAAGGCGGCGCCCTGGGCGCGTCGACACATCGTGCAGTGGCAATGCGCGACCCAGAGCGGCGGCAGCGCAAACCGGTAACGCAAGGCGCCGCAGAGGCAACTGCCCCCGCCCGTTTCGCCCGTCCCTGGCGACGTGTTGCTCACACCACGCGGACGTTCTTGAACTGCCAGGGATCCGTTTCGTCGAGATCTTCGGGGAACATCCGGCCGCGGTCGACCAGCGGGTGCCACTCGGAGTACTCGCCTACGACCAGCCCGAGGTAAGGTCGGCAGATCTCCAGGATGCGCTTGTAGTCGATGTCGTCGGGCTCGACGATGCCGCTGTTCGGGTTCTCGATTGCCCAGATCAGGCCCGCCATGGCGGAAACCGTGACCTGCAGCGACGTCGCGCTGTTGTGCGGCGCGAGCTGGCGGGCTTCCTGCACGGAGAGCTGCGACCCATACCAGTACGCGTTCTTCTTGTGTCCCGCGAGCAGCACGCCGAGCTCGTCCACGCCCTTCACGATGTCGTCCATCATGATTCGCTTGCTGTCCTGCATGCGCCAGTTGCGGCCGGCGAGTTCGTGCACGGACAGGACGGCGGCGTCACTCGGGTGATACGCGTAATGCACCGTCGGGCGATAGACGACTTGCTCACCTTTCTTCACGGTGAGGTAGTCGGCGATCGAGATGGCCTCGCCGTGCGTGATCAGGAAGCCGTGGAACGGGCCGGACATCGGCGTCCAGGTGCGCACGCGCGTCGCCGCGCCGGGCTGCATCAGGTAGATGGCGCTGCCGCGGCCGAAGTCGTGCTTCTTGCCGTCGCGCGGCCAGTTCTTTTCATGCGAGCCCCAGCCGAGTTCGGCGGGCTGGCAACCTTCGCCGACGAAACCGTCCACGGACCACGTGTTGACGAATTCGTTCGGCTCCTTTGGCCGGTTGCCCACCTGGGTGTCGCGTTCGGCGACGTGGATGACTTTCACGCCCAGCTTGTGCGCGAGTGCCGCCCAGTCGGCGCGCGTCGCCGGCTCGGCCGTCTCGACGCCCGTGTCCGAGGCGATGTTGAGCAGCGCCTGCTTCACGAGGTGGGAGACGAGGCCCGGGTTCGCGCCGTGCGTGAGAACCGCCGTCGGCGCGCGCTGTTTGGAATCCTTGAGCGCGAGCGCCTCTTCGCGCAGCGCGTAATTGGTGCGGCGCGCCGGCGAGATCGTCGGATCGGTGTAGCCACCCGGCCACGGCTCGATGCAGGTGTCGAGGTAGAGCGACCCCTTTTCCCAGCAGAACTTGATCAGCGCGAGCGACGACACGTCGACCGACAGGTTCAGCAGGAAGTCGCCGCGGCCCACGATCGGGTCGAGCACGTTCTTGAAGTTCTGGCGCGTCAGCGCGTGCTTCACGAAACGCACGCCGTATTCCTGCGCGATCGCCGCACCGGCCTCGTCGGCGGTGACGATCGTGATCTGGTCGGGCTGAATGCCGACATGACGCAGGATCAGCGGCAATACGCCCTGGCCGATGCTGCCGAAGCCCACGAAGATCAGGCGGCCGGGAAAGACGACGTGAACGGGATAGCTGGTCATGATTTTTTTCTAGCGCAGATCCTGTTTGGCCGACCCATGCGGGCGGCAAGCGATTTAGTTTACCGCGAAACCTTGCGGGGTCGGATGCACCCCCTGCGAATGCGGTCAGCTCCGGTTGGCCAGGTCACGCCAGTGCGGCGGAAAAGACCGCTCGTACCCCGGCAGCTGTTCCACGCGCTGAATCCAGCGGGCGATCGCCGGGTAGGTCGACTCCATCGGCAGGAAGCGCGACCGGAGGTCGCCGGCCTCGCGTCTTTCCATGGCGCGGCGGAGCAGCATGATGCCCGGAAAGACCGTCAGGTCGGCCGCCGACGGCTGCTCACCGACGAGCCAGTCCGACTTGCTGAGCCGACCCTCGATCGTGCGGGCCTCGCCCCCGACGATGTGCATCGCCCTGGTGACTTCTTCGGTCTGCTGGTCGAGCTGGTCGAGGAACACCGCGGATACGATCTGTGTGACGTAGTGTTCGGCGTACGCCTGGTACTCGCAGATGACACGCATGATCGTCCCGGCCTCCTCGGCGGACGTGCCGAAGAGCGGGTACTCGGGGTACTTGCGGTCGAGGTAGAGCAGGCAGGCCAGCGACTCGAACACGACGTAGTCGCCGTCCTTGAGCACGGGCACCCGGCCACGTGGATTCATCCGCAGCATCTGCGGCGACTTGTGCTCCTGCTTCGAGAACTGCAGCAGGTGCGAGTCGTAGGCGAGGCGCTTGTACTCGAGCGCGAGCAGCACGCGCCAGGAGTACGGGCTGCCGCTGCCCCAGTAGATTTCGATGGCCATGGAACCTCCGCCGCGCCCCTTGCGGCGCAGGTGCATCCGGATTGTACTGGCAGCTACGGAGGAAGCGACGATGGCATGGCAACCGCTGGTGAGCGCGGAACAGGTGGCCGATCAGCTCGGTGACCCACGGCTGCTGGTTTTCGACTGCCGCTACGAGTTGGCGCATCCCGCAGCCGGCCGTGAAGCGTACCTGCGCGGCCACCTGTCGGGCGCCATGCACGCCGACCTGCATCACGACCTCGCGGGACCGACGTCGCCGACCAGCGGCCGGCATCCCCTGCCGGATCCGCAGGACTTCGCGGCGCGGCTGCGGCGCTGGGGTGTCGACGACGATTCGCTGCTGCTCGCTTACGACGACGCCACCGGCATGTGGGCTGCGCGCTTCTGGTGGATGACGGCGCAATGGCTTGGCCATCGGCACGTCGCCGTCATGGATGGCGGCATGCGCCGCTGGCTGCAGCTCGGCCTGCCGACGACGACGGATTCGGCCCCGGTGCGCCCAGCCGGTGACTTCACGGCACGTCCCGATGCCGGCGCGCATGTCGATGCCGATACTACGCAGGCGGCCGCGCGCGATCCGCGACGTCGGGTACTCGATGCCCGCGCCGCTGAGCGCTACCGTGGTGACGTCGAACCGATCGACCCGGTCGCGGGCCACGTGCCCGGCGCGCTCAATCATCCATCGTCGGGCGTCGTCGCTGCGGACGGCCGGTTCCTGCCGCCCGCCGAGTTGGCCGATGCGTTCTCCCAGACGCTCGGGTCCGTCGCTCCTGCCGACACGATCACGATGTGCGGCTCGGGCGTCACGGCCTGTCACCTGCTGTTGGCGATGGAGCGCGCCGGGCTGCACGGAGCGCGCCTGTACCCCGGCAGCTGGAGCGAATGGTCGCGGGATCCTTCGCGCCCGGTGGCGCGCGGAAGGTGAGGAAGGGCGGGAAGGACAGGAAGGACTGAAGTGCAGAGCAGGAGGTGCAGCGGACCTGCATGGCTCAGTGTCACCTCCGACTCTTCCCTTCCTGCCCTTCCCCCACTTCCTCCCCTTCCTCCCTTTTCTCCTCCGCCTCGAGATTTCTGTTTACGTAGCCCCTGCTTCTGACTATCGTGCGCGCCTCTTTTTTCCGGCGCGAACGCCGGACACAGGTGGAACGACCAAGACAGTGGAAAATCCCGAACGCAAGACTGGCTACACCGGACCCTGGAACGTCGAGGACTCGCTCGACCTCTACGGCGTCAACGCCTGGGGCAACGGCTACTTCGGCATCAATGCCGCCGGCCACGCCATCGTGCGTCCCGACTGGACCGAAGGCCGGGAAATCGACCTGCACGAGGTCGTCACCGGCCTTGCCGCACGCGATCTCTCCACGCCCGTGGTCGTGCGCTTCTCGGACATCCTGCGTCATCGCCTGACGCGCCTGCGCGACGCGTTCGCCACGGCGATCGCCGAGAACGAATACCAGAGCCGCTATTGCGCGGTGTTCCCGATCAAGGTCAACCAGCAGCGGCTGGTGGTCGAGGAGATATACGGCTACGGCCGCGAGTTCGGCTTCGGCCTCGAGGTGGGCTCCAAGCCCGAGCTGCTCGCCGTGATGGCGCTGACCGAAGGCGAGTCCGAGCGGCTGATCATCTGCAACGGCTTCAAGGACGACAGCTACATCGAGGCCGTGATCCTGGCCGCGAAGCTCGGCCGCACGATCGTTCCGGTCGTCGAGAATTTCAGCGAGCTGGCCCTGATCCTCAAGCACGCGAAGAAGTACGACGTGCGTCCGCGCCTCGGCGTGCGAGTGAAGCTCGCGAGCGAAGGCGCCGGCCGCTGGCGCGAGTCATCGGGCGAAAAGAGCAAGTTCGGCCTGTTCGTCACCGAGATCCTCGACCTCGTCGGCGTGCTCAAGGAGCAAGGCATGGAGGACTGCCTGCAGCTCGTGCACTGCCACCCGGGCAGCCAGCTGCAGGACATCCGCCGCGTGAAGGACGCCGTGACGGAGCTCGCGCACGTCTACGCCGAGCTGAAGCAGCTGGGCGCCGGCCTGCAGTACATCGACATCGGCGGCGGACTGGGCGTCGACTACGACGGCAGTCGCACCAACTACGAGTCGTCGATGAACTACACGCTGGCCGAGTACGCGAGCGACGTGGTCTACCGTATCGCGAACGTCTGCAATGCGCGTGGCATCGAGCACCCCGTCATCGTCAGCGAATCGGGCCGCGCGATCGCCGCGCACCACAGCCTGCTGATCTGCGACGTGCTCGGCAGCTCGCAGCTCGACCGTTTCCGCGTCACCGAGACCGACGAGCAGATGGTGCGCGCGAACAAGGCAATCGCGCAGCCCGTGAAGGACCTGCTCGACGCCTACCGTTCGGTCTCGGAGCGGCGGCTGGTCGAGTGCTATCACGACGCGCTGCAGGCCCGCGAACAGGCGCTGCAGATGTTCAGCGTCGGTTACCTCGGCCTCGAGGCGCGCGGCCTGGTCGAGCGGCTGTACTGGGCCACCTGCGCGAAGATCCGCGATCTCTGCCGCAGGCTGGACTCGGTGCCCGAGGAACTCGAAGGCCTCGAGACCATCCTGAGCGACATCTACTTCTGCAACCTGTCGATCTTCCAGTCGCTGCCCGACAGCTGGGCCATCGACCAGCTGTTCCCGATCATGCCGGTGCACCGCCTCGACGAGCGTCCCGCCCGCACGGGCGTGCTCGCGGACATCACCTGCGATTCCGACGGCAAGATCGACCACTTCGTCAGCCTGCGCGAGACCAAGCGCTCGCTCGAGCTGCACGACCTCAGGCCGGACGAGCCGTACTACATCGCGTTCTTTCTCGTGGGCGCCTACCAGGAGACGCTGGGTGACCTGCACAACCTCTTCGGCGACACGCACGTCGTGCACATCAAGCTGCACGACGAAGGTGGCTGGTGGATCGAGGAAACGGTGAAGGGCGATTCGGCGGCCGAGGTGCTGCGCTACATGCAGTACGACGTCGAGCGGCTGGTGCCGCAGTTCGCGCGCGACTGCGAACGTGCCGTGCGCGAGGGCCGCATCACGCTGCCCGAAAGCCAGGCGATGCGGCGGTTCTACGAAGCCGAACTCGCCGGCTACACTTACCTCGAACCCTAGCCGAGCGAGCCGAAGCCGAGCAGGACGGACACGCCGAGCGCAAGGAAGATCGCGGCGGCGATCCGGTGCACGACCTGCATCGGCAGCTTCTTCGCGGCGACTTCGCCGAGCAGCACCGCCGGGACGTTCGCCAGCATCATGCCGAGCGTCGTACCCGCGACGACCGCTGCCAGCGAGCTGTACTTCGCAGCCAGCGCGACGGTCGCGATCTGCGTCTTGTCGCCCATCTCGAGCAGGAAGAACGCGATCAACGTGGTGCCGAACACTCCGAATCGGGGCGCGGCGTCTTGCTTCTCATCCTCGTCGTACTTGTCGGGCACGAGGGTCCACGCCGCCATCGCGATGAACGAGAGGCCGAGGATCCAGCGCATCGCCGTGGGTCCGATCAGAGCCGAAATCCAGGCGCCGGCGGCACCGGCCGCCGCATGGTTGACCACCGTCGCGACGAGGATGCCGAGGATGATGGGGACCGGTTTGCGGAACTTCGCCGCGAGCACCAGCGCGAGCAGCTGCGTCTTGTCGCCAATCTCGGCGAGGGCGACGACTCCCGTCGACACGAGAAATGCTTCCATCGGGCGGGACTCGGGCGTTGGCAGCCGCGGACCTTAGCACCGCGACAGACGGTGCCGCCATGAGCATCAGTACTGCATGGCCACGTCACTCGCCGCCGGGCTCGCTGGGCAAGTCATTGAATGTTCATGGCGAGTTCACGGGGTGGTCACGGGACGGCGATGAAATGTCGGCATGTCAGACAACACCGGGTCGCCCGCTATGCTCGAAGAAGCCCTTGATCCCAGGCCTGCCCTGCCGCTCGATTTCGCCCGCCTGCTGCCAGGATCGGCAACGACCCAGGGCGTTTCGGTCGATGTCCTCGCCCAGGTCTGGAACGACAACGCGTCGTTCTGGAGCAACCTGCGGACCCTGGAGTACTGGATCGACCGCGCCCAGCGCTGACGCTCGGCCGCTCTCCCATGGGCCCTGTCCCCGGGGCAGACAGCGGCATTTTTTTGCGCTGCATCAACGATTTAGGTTGCAGCGCTCCGAATCTGCAAGTACATTCGCGCTTGGTCAGTTTTTGACCAACGAGCGCCCAGCGCGAAAACGGCACCGAGACGCAATCGATTAACGAGCCGAGTCCCGAGGATTCAATCCTTCGCTTCGCCTGGTGCCGACCATTCCATGACGACCCTGCCCATGGGCTCAATGCCCTTCGCCACCCCGGTCCGGCTTGCTGCCGTTAGACCTGGTCTGGACGTGCGTGCGCCGGGCCGCCCGGGATTGATTGCAGGGGGTGTGTGGTAGCATGCGCCGCGATCGTTGCCCGTACGTGTCTTGCAGAGCGCCTGTCGGCGCCTCTTGTTTCGAGCCGAAACGTCTTCGATCAGTGACAGGAAACGTCGCTGGAGCGCCGGCTGGATCAGCCTGGCGACACGAATGACTTACGGCTGCGAACCCCTGTTCGAATGAGTGTTGAGTAGTGCCGGCCAGGCAATGACGCCTGTGCTCCGGTTTGATGTGTTACTTCTGAGGATGTTCGAATGACCAAGATTTACGTGGGCAACCTGCCTTTCACAGCGACGGAACCTGACGTGCGCGAGCTTTTCGCCCAGCACGGCACCGTCGAATCCGTTGCCCTCCCGACTGACCGCGAGACCGGCCGGCCGCGCGGCTTCGGCTTCGTCGAAATGCCGCAGGCTGATGCCCAGCGCGCCATGCAGGCGCTCAACGGCTTCAACATGGGCGGCCGTCCCCTGCGCGTCAATGAAGCGCAGGATCGTCCCCGCACCGGTGGCGGCGGCGGTGGCGGTCGTCCGGGTGGCGGCGGTGGCCGTCCGGGCGGCGGTGGCGGCGGCTACGGTGGTGGTGGTGGCGGTGGCGGCGGCTACGGCGGCGGCGGTGGCGGCGGCGGTCAGCGCCGCTGGTAACCCCGTTCGGGACTGAGGCCTGAAGCCCGGTCCCGGCCGAACCAGCAAGCCTGATGAAGGCCGCAGCCTAAGGGTTGCGGCCTTCTATCCCTGGCGCTCGAAGCACCCCGCAGGGTGCGGCGGGATCGCGCGCCTGCGGCGAATCCTCGATTCGCCTGCTTACCACATGTCCCGCAATCGGTTCGCGACGTCAATGCGCGGGCCTGCGGCTGGCTTGTGTGCGGCGAAACCTTCCTTCGTTTCCCCGGCGGTCACCCGCTGGAATCCCTTCATCACCGACTCGGTCAGGAATCGACTGCGCGCGCCATGCACGTAGCGATCACCCATGCCCTGCTGCTGCGTCACGTAGAAGCGCACGGGGGCGATCAATCGCAGCTCGGTGCGGGCCCGCGTCATCGCCACGTAGAGCAGGCGGCGCTCCTCCTCCAGTAGCTCGGCCCGACCGGCCGCGAACTCCGAAGGGAACGTCCCGTCAGTGACGTTCAGCACGTGCACCGACTCCCACTCCTGTCCTTTCGCGGAATGCACCGTCGACAGCACCAGGTAGTCCTCGTCGAGCAGCGGATCACCCGCAAGATCGCCCGTGGCCTGTGGCGGATCGAGCGTGAGCTCGGTGACGAACGATTCGCGCGTGAGGTGCTGCTGGCTCAGGCGCTCGAGCTGGTCGAGATCGCCGCGCCGCGCCTGCGCTGCCTCGTACAGACGCTCGAGCTGCGGCTCGTACCACTGCCGCACGCGCGACACCTGCCCTTCCCATGGCGCGTTCTCCGCGCCGATGCTGCCGAGCAGCTGAGTCAGCGGACCCCAGGTTTCCCGCGTTGCCGCCGGCGCCGGATGTGCCGCCAGCGCCTGCCACGAGAATCCCGCGACCTCGAACGCCTCGCACGCGCGTTGCGCATTCGCCGGGCCCATGCCTGGCAGCAGCTGCAGCACGCGAAACGCCGCAATGCGGTTGCGCGGGTTGTCGGCCCAGCGCAGCACTGCGAGCAGGTCCTTCACGTGCGCGGCTTCGAGGAACTTCAGGCCGCCGTATTTCACGTACGGGATATTGCGGCGCATGAGCTCGAGTTCGAGCACGTCGCTGTGGTCGGCGTTGCGGAACAGCACGGCTTGCCGTCGCAGGTCGACCCCACGCTCGCGGGCTTCAAGCACGCAATCGGCGACGAAGGTCGCCTGCGCCTGCTCGTCGAGCACCGTCACGTACTGCGGCAATGCGCCGGAACCGCGCACGGCGTGCAGGTGCTTGCGGTATTGCCGGCCGCCTGCGGCCATCAGCGCGTTGGCGACGTCGAGCACCGGCTGCGTCGAGCGGTAGTTTTCCTCGAGCGTGACGATACGGGCCGGCGGCGTGAAACGGTCCGGGAACTGCAGGATGTTCTCGATCGACGCGGCGCGGAACGAGTAGATCGACTGCGCGTCGTCACCCACCACGGTGAGGCCGGCGCCATCGGGCTTCATCCGCAGCAGGATCTCGGCCTGTACGACGTTGGTGTCCTGGTACTCGTCGACCAGCACGTGATCGAAGCGCGAGCCGAGTTCGGCGGCCAGCGCCGGATCGGCCGTCATGACGTGCCAGTAGAGCAGCAGGTCGTCGTAATCGAGCACCTGCTGCTCGAGCTTGGCCTCGACGTAGGCGCGGCACAGCGCCGTGAGTTGCTCTTCCCACTCGAGGCACCATGGGTACGCCGTCTCGAGTGTGTGGCGCAATGGGCGCTGCGTGTTCACGCGATGCGAATAGAGGCCGAGGCAGGTGTCCTTGCGCGGAAACCGCTTCACGGTCCTGGAAAAGCCGAGCCGGTGGCGCACGACGTCCATGAGATCCGCAGAATCGCCGCGGTCGAGCACGCTGAAGGCGGGATCGAGGCCGAGCCGCGGCGCGTATTCGCGGATCAGGCGATTGCCGATCGAGTGGAACGTGCCGGACCACGGCAGGCGCAGGTTCTCTGGCACGCGCGTCGTCGAACCCGCCTGGGCCGCGAGCGCCTCGGCCATGACTTGCTGCGCGCGGCGGGTCATTTCGAGTGCGGCCCGGCGCGTGAACGTGAGCAGCAGCATCCGCTCGGGCGGCACGCCGGCGAGCAGCAGCCGTGCGACCCGGTGCGCGAGCGTGCTGGTCTTGCCCGTGCCTGCGCCGGCGATGACCAGCAGCGGTGACGCCAGCAGGCCACCGCCCACGCGTGGCTCACCGTGCGCGACGGCGTCCCGCTGCGCGGTGTTCAGCTTGGCGAAGGCAGTGCTCGAGAGGGGCATGGCAGGCAGTCACTATAGGCAGCAGCTGTATGGATATCCAGTAGAAGCGGTTAGGGGATACAGGGTGGGGGTCAGTAAGATGCCGGCCCCAAGGGGTTGAGCTTTAGTCACAACAGGCTGGGAACAAGATGGCAAAAGCGAGCAGCGACGCACCGCCGGCGGATCGATACCCGTCACAGCCGTCGCACGTGACGGCGCTCGACCTTCCGGTGCTGCCGCGCGAGTCGCTGCCGCCCGACCTGCAGAAGTACTTCCGCATCTGCGACGAGAAGATCGGCTTCCTGCCGAACGTGCTCGCCGCCTACAGTTTCGACGAGAAGAAGCTGCGCGCGTTCATCGGCTTCTACAACGAACTGATGCTCGAGGACTCGCCGCTCAGCAAGCTCGAGCGCGAGATGATCGCCGTGGTCGTATCGTCGGCCAACCGTTGCTACTACTGCCAGGTGGCGCACGGCCAGGCGGTGCGGGAACTCTCGGGCGATCCCGCCCTCGGCGAGTTGCTGATCATGAACCACCGCGCGGCGTTGCTCACGCCGCGGCAGCGCGCGATGCTCGACTTTGCGCACAAGCTGACGGTCTCCCCTGACGCCATCGTCGAGGCGGATCGAGCCGCCCTGCGCGCCGCGGGTTTCGACGATCGCTCGATCTGGGACATCGCGTCCGTGGCGGCGTTCTTCAACCTGTCGAACCGCATGGCAACGGCGATCGACATGATGCCGAACGCGGAATACCACGCGCAGAACCGCTGAGCGGTGCAGTGGCGGACGCGCTCTGCGCGTCCTGCCTGCAGTGTCCGCCTCAGCGAATCAGTTCCATGACCCTGCGCTTGAAGTCGTTGTATGGCGGATACCGCAGGGGCGCATCGAAGCGGAAGCTGCGCTTCATCACCGGCCTCATGTGGCTGAACGTCTCGAAGCCAAACCAGCCCGTGTAGCGACCCATGCCGCTGTTGCCAATGCCGCCGAACGGCAGTTCCGGCGACACCATGAAGATCACCGCATCGTTGATGCAGACGCTGCCGGCACTCAGCTTGTCGAGCACGGCATCTTCGAGCGCCTTGCTCTTGGTGAACACGTACAAAGCGAGCGGCTTCGGGCGGTCGGCCACGAACTGGATGGCGTGGTGCATCTCGTCAACCGTGATGATCGGCAGCACCGGGCCGAAGATTTCTTCCTGCATCAGCTCGGACGCGGGATCCGGATCGAGCACGATCGTCGGCGCGACGTAGCGCTGCGCCACGTCCACCTGTCCGCCCGTGTGGATCTTCTGGCCTTCGAGCAGCTTGGCGAACCGCGCCGTATGGCGCTCGCTTGCGATACGGCAGTAGTCGGGGCTCTGGCTCGGGTCATCGCCGTAGAACTGCTTGATCTTCGACGCCAGGATGTCCGTGAACTCCGCGGCCACCAACCTGTGCACCAGCACGTGGTCCGGCGCGACGCAGGTCTGCCCCGCGTTGATGAACTTGCCCCACGCGATGCGCGACGCAGCGACGTCCAGGTCGGCGCTCTTGTCGACCAGGCACGGACTCTTGCCGCCCAGTTCCAGCGTCACCGGCGTGAGGTGCTTCGCGGCCGCGGTCATGACAATGCGCGCTACGCGCTCGTTGCCCGTGTAGAGAATGTGGTCGTAGTGGTGTTCGAGCAGCTGCGTGGTCTCGGCCACGCCGCCTTCGATCACTGCGAAGGCATCGTTGTCGAGGTAGCGCGGAATGATCCGGGCGAGTGCGGCCGATGTATGACTGGTGATCTCGGAAGGCTTCAGCACCGCGCAATTGCCGGCAGCAATCGCGCCGACCAACGGCGCGCAGACCATCGACAGCGGGTAATTCCAGGGGGCGATGATCAGCACGACGCCCTTGGGCTCGGGCTGGATGTAGCTGCTGCCCGGGAGCGCCATCATGGGCGTCGACACGCGCTTCGGTCTGGCCCAACGGCGCAGGTGCTTGCGCGCGTATTTCGCTTCGCTCGCGACGAAACCCAGCTCGCTGAGCGCCGTCTCGAAACTGCACTTGTGCAGGTCCGCCTGCAGCGCCGCGGCGAAGTCGGGCTCGTGCTCGCGGACCATCCGTTCGAGTTCGCTGAGTTGCTTGAGCCGCCACTCGAGCGGGCGGGTCTTGCCTGTCGCAAACGTGGTGCGCAGCCGCTGCAGCGCGTCCGGGATCGTCGTTGTGGTGGTCATCCCGAGCTCCCCGCGACAGGCATCCGCTGCCGCTGTCCCGCAACGCTACCACACGGTGGACTGGCATGGTGCACCGCACCAAATGCAGAATGCCAGTCAGGCCGCCTGGGGATTCGGATGACCGGCAGGATTCGCAACGTTTACCGGGGCAAGGTCCTCAAGCTCAACGTGGAGCGCGTCAAGCTGCCGAACGGCACGGTCGCGGAGCTCGAGATCGCCCACCATCCCGGTGGCGCCGTCGTGGTCGCCGTGGACGCGGACGACCGCGTCTGCCTGTTGCGCCAGTTTCGGCATGCCGCCGGCGGCTGGATCACGGAATTGCCGGCCGGCAAGATCGACCATCGCGAGCCGCCGCTCGAGTGCGCCAAGCGCGAACTCGCCGAGGAGGCGGGAGTGACCGCCCGACTCTGGGATCCATTGGGGCAGTTCTTCAGTTCGCCCGGCGTGCTGACGGAGGTCATCCACGTGTTCCTGGCCCGCGGCCTGACGCCGTGCGATGCGACTCCCGAACAGCACGAAGTCTTCGACAGGCGCTGGGTGCCCCTGGCCGAGGCCGCGGCACTGGCGGCGGATGGCCGGCTCCGGGACGCCAAGACGATCACGGGCCTGATCTGGGCCCAGACCCGCCTGCGGGCCGAGCAGCGCGCCGAGGCGGCCGTTCGATCCAGAACGTGATGAATTTCACATTGCCGGGCTCGTGCATTTTGTAGCATCCCGGTCGACGTACGTCAGATGACAGAACGCAGCCCCATGGCCGACGAAACTGAGCGCAAACCGCCGGGTCTCCCGGCACTGCCGACGGCCCCGACGGAGCCGCGCGAGCCCGGTCGCCTGGCTGAAGACGATCGCGGCAACATTACGTGGCAATGGGCGAACGAGGACGTTCTCCTTGCCGACGATACCGCCGGCGCCATCGAGCGCCTGCGCGCCTTGGTCGATCCGAAACTCGACGTAGTCGACGACTACGGACGGACGGATTCGGTCCGGGACAACCCGACGGGCCTGTACGTAGGCTACAACCCTTACGACAGCGGGTCGCTTGGCAAGACAGCGCGAATGAGGAAGGTGGACCTGCGCGAGCTCTCGAAATGGATCGAGACGAAACGCAAGATCGAAGGCTCCGACGACCCGACCGAGTGAATGCCCGGGGGCGACCTCGCTCACGCAAAGTGCAGCGCGTGCCGCAGCTTGGCGTGGCTCCCCAGGTGATAGAACGACCGTAACTCCGCGAGCAATGCGGCGGGGCGGGCCTGTCGCCTGCGCAGGAATTTCGTCTCGAGTCGCTCGCAGAATCGCGCGGCACAACGGTGCGCTTCGGTATAACGATCTCGCTCCGCGGCCGTCAGGTGCGGCAGCAGCCGGCAGCTTGCGAACAACCGCTGGAACAGCTCGCCCGGAAAACGTCCCTCGCGCTGCGCCAGCAGCAGGCTGAGCGCACTCGCGTACTTGTCCACCTCGGCCTGCAGCTCGAGTTCGAGCAGCGACACGCTGCGGTCGCAGCCCATGCTCCACGTCACGTAATGGAAATGGCTCACGCCCTCGAGCGCCGTGCAGTAGTCGCCGAGGTTCGATTCATCGAGCGCGATGAGCGGACAGCGCCGGCCAAGCCGCTCCAGCACGGCCGCATCGAGGTACAACCCCAGTTCCATGCCGTCGGCCGTTGCGGCGATCAGCAGCTGCTCGTCGGTCCCGGGGGGTGACGGCAACTCCTGCAAAGCCGCAGCATGCGCCGGATCGGTGATCAGGTAGTCGTGCACGTCGTACTCGACCGGCGCGTCGTAAAGCGCCGCAAGCAGTGACTGCATCTGCCCGAGCAACGCCATGCGTCGGGCTCAGTTGGGACTGCGCCCGGTCGGCACGACGGACGGCTCGACACCGAGGCTGCGCAGGATGGCGTGCGCACGCGGGCTGCCGGTCTTGAGCCAGATCTCGTACTGGCGCAGCACGTCGCGGTGATCGTGGCGGTGCGCCATCTCGCTCACGTCGTTCAGCGCGTCGACGAGCCGCTGGAATTTCTGCGCGAGTTCGGTGAAAACGACGCCGAGCGCTCGTCCGCGAGCGCTGGTACGGCAGGAATCGGCGAGCGTGCCGTAGGCGCGGCCACCCATTGCGATGTGATAGTCGATGTCGACCAGCCTGCGCGCGAAGCTCTGCGCGAAGAAACCGGCCATGAACAGCGAAACGTCGCCGAGACGCTGCAGCGTGCGCAGACGCTCTTCGCGCGTGGGCGCTTCGCCCGCTTCTGCCAGCATCAGTGCCAGGGGCTTGAGCTGCGCCCGGCCGGCGGCGGCGTCGAACAGGGCTTCCGAGCGCGCGAACATCGTCAGCAGGTTCACGACGTAATGCTCGGTGTGGTCCTCCACCGCGACCCGTTGCCGCTCGAGCGCGGCATGGACCGAATCGCGAAAGAACTCCCGCAAGTTGCGCACGTCGATCGTCGGGTCGTCCGTCATGCCGCGTTCCTCTGCGTTGCCTTTGGCAGCCAGCGACCGCGCCTGCTAACAGATCGCGTCGCCGCGAGCCTTGTTCTACGCAGTTGAAACTAACGGCAGTGGCAGAGACTTTTCAAGGGGCACATCGTGTGTTCTGCGATCCAGCGCACGGATGGGTACCATGCGTGAATCGTTCAACGGCGGCGCAGCATGAAAGTCTTCGGCATCGTGGGTCGCAAGAACTCCGGCAAGACGCACCTGGTCGCTCGGCTGGTGCGGCTCGCCTCGCAACGCGGACTGCGTGTGTCGACGATCAAGCACGCGCATCATTCCTTCGACATCGATCGCCCCGGCAAGGACAGCCACCTGCATCGCGAGGCCGGCGCGCATGAAGTGCTGGTGGCATCGGCCGAGCGCTGGGCACTGCTGCACGAGCATCGTGGCGCGCCGGAACCGTCGCTGGTGGAACTGCTGTCGAAGCTGGCGCCCTGCGACCTGGTGCTGGTCGAGGGTTTCAAGCGCGAGGTGCATCTGCGGCTCGAGGTTTACCGCACAAGTTGCGGGCAGACACCGCTGGTTTTCGAGGATGCGGGCATCCTGGCAGTGGCGACCAATGCCGCCGCAACCTTCGCCGCGCGGAGCGACTTGCCGTGCCTGCCGCTCGATGACGAGGCAGCGGTGCTGGACTACGTGCTCGCGCGGGCCTGAGCCGCCCTGGCGATCGCTGCCGCGAGCTCGTCGAGCCCATGGATGGTGAACTCCGGTGGCTCCGATTCACGCGGCCACGCAGTGGCTTCGCGGTTCAACCAGACCGGCAGCACGCCCGCGGCGCGCGCGCCTTCGACGTCGGCCTCCGCATCGTCGCCGACGTGCACGACCTCGTGGGCACCGAGCCCGACACGCTCGAGCAGGATCTCGAAAATGCGCGGGTCGGGCTTGAGCATGCCCGCTTCACGCGCTGCCAGGCCTATCTCGAAGTACTGGCCAATGCCGCACAAGGAGAGGTCGGCATTGCCGTTGCTGAGTGAGAACAGGCGATAGTCGCGCGCCAGGTTTTCGAGTGCGGGACGCACATCGTCGTAGAGCGTCACCTCGTTGCGTGCCCGGTAGAACGCCTCGAACGCGTGCTCGGCCATCGTCTCGGAGTACCCGGCCTCACGCGCGTGCAGGCGCAGGGCCTCGAGGCGCAACCAGGTGAAGTCGTGCCGCATTGCAGGATGGTCGATTGCCATGCGGGCACGCACGTCGCGCATCGAGCGCAGGTCATGTCGCTCGGTCACCCGCGGATAGTGGCGCGCCAGGAAGTCGTGCATCGCGTGTTCGGCGCGCACGATGACGGGCCAGACGTCCCAAAGGGTGTTGTCGAGATCGAAGATGATCGCCCGGATGCCGCCCATGAAGATTGCCGTATGATGCGCCGCGAATTCACGCAGGCGGCGAGTCTACATGAGGAAGTTCGGCACGCGGTTTGGCGAGCGGATGGCGCGGCCCACGGGCGCGCTCGAACTCATGGCGGATCTGGGCTCCGCCATGGCGCGCGCAGGCGAAGCCGAAATCCGCATGCTCGGTGGCGGCAATCCAGCGCGCATCGCTCCGGTCGAAGCCGTTTACCGGCGGCGGCTCATGGAACTCGCAGCGGACCCTGCCCAGTTCGGCCGATTCATCGCGGGATATTCCGCACCAGAAGGTGATCTCGGGTTTCGCGAAGCCGTCGCGCTATCACTGCGCGATGAATTCGGCTGGCCGGTGACGGCCGGCAATGTCGGGCTCACGAGCGGCAGCCAGTCGGCGTTCTTCTTCCTGTTCAACCTGTTCGCCGGTGAGCGCACCGACGGCGGACATTGCCGCATACTGCTGCCGCTGGCCCCGGAGTACATCGGTTACGCCGACGTCGGCCTCACGCCGGGCATGCTGCTCGCACAGCCCGCCGGCATCCGCGAGCTGGATGACGGCTACTTCAAGTACTACGTGGACTTCGATCGGCTCGACGTGCCTGCCGACGTCGGCGCCCTGTGCGTGTCGCGCCCCACCAATCCATCGGGCAACGTGCTGACGCTGGACGAGTTACAGCGCCTCGATGCAATCGCCCGCGCGCGCGGGGTGCCGTTCATCATCGACGCGGCCTACGGCCTGCCCTTCCCTGGCATTCAGCACGAGCACCTCGACTCGCTGTGGAATCCCAACGTCGTGCTGTGCCTCAGCCTCTCCAAGCTGGGACTGCCGGCCGCACGCACTGGCATCGTCGTGGCTGACGAATCAATCATCGAGGCGCTGACCGCGTTCAACGCGACAGCCGCGCTCGCGCCACCGTCGACCGGACCGGTCATCGTCGAGCCGCTGCTGCGCAGCGGTGAACTTGCCAGGCTCTGCCGCGATCACCTGCGCCCGCATTACGCGGCGCACAGTGCCGCAGCCGTGCAGGCATTGCGCGAAGCGTGCGCCGGTCTGCCACTGCGAATTCACCGGCCCGAGGGTGCGTTCTTCCTGTGGCTGTGGTTCCCTGGCCTGCCGATCTCGAGCGAAGAGCTCTATCGTCGCCTGAAGCTGCGCGATGTGCTCGTGCTGTCCGGTCATCATTTCTTCCCGGGCGTCGGGCTGGACGAACCGCATCAGCACGAGTGCCTGCGCCTGAGCTACGCGCAACCGCCTGAGAGCGTGCGCGCCGGCATCGCGATCCTTGCCGAGGAAGTGCGCCGCGCGTACGAGCGCGGGTGACGGCCGACAGGCATTCGTCCGCTGGGTTTCATTGCAAGGTCGGCGCCTGTCCGTCCACTGGATTTCAGGCCGGGACGCCGTAAATCCGTCCCTGGAGGCTCCGCGCGCAACGTCGTGTTGCGCGACGGCCCGGCCTTGAAATCCAGCCGACGGGAACGCGCCGACCCTTCACGCTGCATCTCAGCCTGCAACACTCGGTCGGGCGGCTGCCGGCCATGAAGCTCCTCGTCAGCGCGGCCCGCGTTCGGCCAGGAACTCCGCCAGTACCAGCGACGTATGCGATTCGCGCGGCGCGGCGGCAAGCTGCTCGGGCGGGCCTTCGGCGACGACGCGTCCGCCGCCCGAGCCACCCTCGGGACCGAGGTCCACGACCCAGTCAGCCTCCGCGATCACGTCGAGGTTGTGCTCGATGACCACGACGGTGTTGCCCGCATCCACCAGTCGATGCAACACGCGGATCAGCTTTTCGACGTCGGCCATGTGCAGGCCAACGGTCGGTTCGTCGAGCACGTAGAGAGACTGCACTGCGCCCTCGCGACCCGGACGCAGGCGCGCGAGCTCAGTGACGAGCTTGATGCGCTGGGCCTCACCGCCAGAGAGCGTCGGGCTGGGCTGCCCGAGGGTCAGGTAGCCGAGGCCGACGTCCTGCAGCAACGTGAGCGCGTGGTGCACTTTCGGATGCGCCTCGAAGAAGCCCACCGCGTCATCCACGCTCATGGCGAGCACGTCGCCGACGCTGCGGTCGCGCCAAGTCACGGCGAGTGTCTCGGCGTTGAAGCGACGACCGCCGCAGACGTCGCAGAGAACCTTCACGTCCGGCAGGAAGCTCATCTCGATCGTCTGCACGCCCTGGCCTTCGCAGGCCTCGCAACGCCCTCCCGCGGTATTGAACGAGAACCGCCCCGGGCCGTAGCCGCGAACCTTCGCATCGGTCGTGCCAGCGAACAGCTTGCGCACGTCGTCCCAGAAGCCGACGTACGTTGCCGGGCACGAGCGCGGTGTCTTGCCGATCGGCGTCTGGTCGACCTCGAGCACGCGCGCGATGGCCTCGCTGCCGTCGATGCGGTCGCAGCCGACCCATTGCGGCACCTTGCGCCGGCTCTGCTGCGACGTGCGGACACTCATGTTCGCGTGCAGCACGTCCCGCGCCAGCGTCGACTTGCCCGAGCCCGATACGCCGGTGACCACAGAGAGTCGACCGAGTGGAAAACGCGCTTTCGTCCTGCGCAGGTTGTGCAGCTGCGCACCGCGTACGACCAGGCTCGGTGTCGTGCGAGTCACGGGGCGGCGCGGCACGAGTGGATGGCGCAGCGGATGCGCGAGGAAGCGGCCGGTCAGCGACTGCGGGGAGCGAATCAGGTCCTCAACCGTGCCCTCGCCTACGACGTGACCACCGCGCGCGCCGGCGCCCGGGCCGAGGTCGAGCAGGTGATCGGCCCGACGGATCGTCTCTTCGTCGTGCTCGACCACGAGCAGCGTGTTGCCTTTGCTCGCGAGCTTCTGCAACGAGTCGAGCAGGATGCGATTGTCGCGCGGATGCAGGCCGATGGTCGGCTCGTCCAGCACGTAACACACGCCCTGCAGGTTCGACCCCAGCTGTGCCGCCAACCGGATGCGCTGCGCCTCGCCGCCCGACAGCGTCGGGGCCGAGCGGTCGAGCGAGAGGTAGCCCAATCCGACGTCGCTGAGGAACGCGAGCCGTGCCTTCGCTTCCGCCTGCAGGTCACGTGCGATCTCGGCCTCGCGCCCCTGCAGCCGCAGCGAGCCGAAGAACGACAACGCCTGCTCGACCGGCAAGGCGGACAACTCGGCGATCGACTTGCCCTTGAACGTGACGTTGAGCGCAACGGGATTCAAACGGTGTCCTGCACAGGCCAGACAGGCCGTGGCTTCGCCTTCGAACCAGTCGTTCCACCACGTTTCCTCGCCGGACTGGTCCTCATCGAAGCCGCTGATCTGCAGGCCCGTGCCGAAACACTCCTCGCACCAGCCGTGCTTGGAGTTGTAGGAGAACATGCGCGGATCGGGCTCGGCGAAACTGCGCGCGCACGACGGGCAGGCGCGACGGGTCGAGAAGACCCGCGTGCGTCCCTTGTCGACGATGTGCGCCACGCCCTTGCCGAATTCGAGCGCACGGCCGAGTGCGGCCCGCAACGGAGCTTCCGTCGCGGCACCGACCTTCACGGCGCCCACCGGCAATTCGATCGTGTGCTCGCGGAACCGATCGAGCCGGGGCCACTGGGCGGCCGGCAGCATTGCGCCGTCGACGCGAAGTTCCGTGTAACCCTTCGCGAGCGCCCATTTCGCGAGGTCCGTGTAGTAGCCCTTGCGCGCCACGACCAGCGGCGCCAGCAGCTCGATCTTGCGGCCCTTTGCCTCGCGCAACAGCAGGGCGGCGATCGAATCGGCGCTCTGCGGCTCGATCGGCACGTGGCAGTCGGGGCAGTGCTGCACACCGAGCTTCACGTACAGCAGCCGCAGGAAATGGTGCACTTCGGTCAGCGTGCCGACGGTGCTCTTGCGACCGCCACGGCTGGTGCGTTGTTCGATGGCGACCGTCGGCGGAATGCCGAAGATGGCGTCGACGTCTGGACGTGATGCCGGCTGCACGAACTGCCGCGCATACGCATTGAGCGACTCGAGATAGCGCCGCTGACCCTCGGCAAAGATGATGTCGAAGGCGAGCGTGGACTTGCCGGAGCCGGACACGCCCGTCAGCACGGTCATGCCATCGCGCGGGATCGTGACTTCGATGTCGCGCAGGTTGTGTTCACGGGCACGGTGCACGACGATCGAATCGCGCGCACGGTCGGCGACCGCATCCCGCACTGCTGCAGGCAGTGACAGCGCAGGGATCAATGCGTGGCCAGCCTCGAGGACCGCCGCGCGTTCCGTGTCGTAGTCGAGCAGCGCGCGTCCCGTGTGCGATGCGGGCTCGGCCATCACCTGTGCGGGGGTCCCGGCCGCCAGCAGCCGTCCGCCGCCATCGCCGCCTTCCGGGCCCAGGTCGAGGATCCAGTCCGACGCGCGGATCACATCGAGATTGTGCTCGATCACGAGCAGCGAGTGCCCCGCATCTAGCAGGCGCTTGAACGCGCCGAGCAGCTTGGCGACGTCGTCGAAGTGCAGGCCGGTGGTCGGTTCGTCGAAGAGGAACAGCGTGCCAGGTGTGTCCGCGCCTGGTTGACTCCTGGCCGGCCTCACATCGGCCAGGTGACCCGCGAGCTTCAGCCGCTGGGCTTCGCCGCCGGACAGCGTCGGCACCGGTTGGCCGAGCCGCAGGTAGTCGAGACCGACCGCTGCGAGCGGCTCGAGCCGGTCGAGCACTTCCCGGTCATCGGCGAAGAAGACGACCGCTTCGGAGACGGTCAGCTCCAGCACGTCGGCAACACTGAGCGCCGGGCCCCGGTTGCGGCGGATCCGCACTTCGAGGATTTCCGGCCGGAAGCGCTTGCCGTCGCAATCGGGGCAGCGCAGGTACACGTCGGAGAGGAACTGCATCTCGACGTGCTCGAAGCCGTTGCCGCCACACGTGGGGCAACGTCCGTTGCCGGAATTGAAGCTGAACGTGCCGAGCGTGTACCCGCGCTCGACCGCGATCGGATCGCGCGCAAAGCGCTTGCGAATCGGTTCGAACGCGCCGACGTAGCTCGCCGGGTTCGAGCGGGTCGTGCGGCCGATCTGCGTCTGGTCCACCATCACGACTTCGCCGACGAGGTCCGCACCCTCGAGCGCCTCGTGTGCGCCCGGCGCCTCGGTTGGCTTGCCGTGGGCACGTCGCAGGCCAGCGTAGAGCACGTCCTGCACCAGCGTGGACTTGCCCGAACCGGACACACCCGTCACGCACACCAGGCGTCGCAGGGGAATCTCGACGTCGAGGTGCTTGAGGTTGTGTTCCGTTGCGCCGCGCACCTTGATTGCAGGCGCACCGGGCTCCGGCGCACCACGTTTGCCTGCTGCCGTCACCGCATCGAGGCGACCCGACAGGTACCTGGCCGTGAGCGTGTCGGAGCGGGCCGCGAGTTCGGCGGGCGTGCCTTCGAACACGACCTGGCCGCCGTGCTCGCCGGGGCCGGGCCCCATGTCGATGACGCGATCGGCGGTCAGCATGATCTGCGGGTCGTGCTCGACGACCAGCAGCGAGTTGCCGTTGTCGCGCAGGCGGTGCATCACCTCGATCACGCGGCGCATGTCGCGCGGATGCAAGCCGATCGAGGGTTCGTCGAGTACGAACAGCGTGTTCACGAGCGACGTGCCGAGTGCCGTGGTCAGGCTGATGCGCTGCACTTCGCCGCCTGAGAGCGTGCGCGACTGACGGTCGAGCGTGAGGTACCCGAGGCCCACGCGGACCAGGAAGCCGAGCCGCGAACGAACCTCGCCGAGCAGCTGGCCGGCGGCTTCATCGAGCGGTGCGGGCAGCGCGATGCGCTCGAAGAACGCGAGGCATTGGTCGAGCGGCAGCAGCATCATCTCGTGGATATTGAGTCCGGGGCCGGGCCTATCACGGGCGGCCAGCCGCCACAGCAGCGCTTCTTCCTTGAGCCGTGCGCCATTGCAGGTGTGACATGCCGTGTAGCTGCGGTATTTCGAGAGCAGCACGCGCACGTGCATCTTGTAGCTCTTGGTCTCGAGCCACTGGAAGAACCGGCGCACGCCGTACCAGACCTTCTTTTCCCAGGGGCCTTCGCCTTCGAGGACCCATTGCTGCTGCACTTCCGTGAGGTCGCGCCACGGGGTGTCGACGGGAATGCCGCGCTTCTTCGCGAAGCGCAACAGGTCGTCCTGGCACTCGCGGTTCGACTCGGTCTGCCACGGCTTGATCACGCCGCCGCGCAGCGTCTTGCTCGTGTCCGGTGTCACCAGCGCGAAATCAATGCCGATCACGCGGCCGAACCCGCGGCATGTCTCGCACGCGCCGAGCGGAGAGTTGAACGAGAACAGGCTCGGCGCTGGATCGCGGTAGTGGATGTCGCAGTCGGCGCAGTGCAGGTCGGTCGAGAAACGCCAGACGGTCTCGAAGCCCTCACCCCCACCCTCTCCCGCCGACGCGGGAGAAGAAGTACGCACGTTCACCCGTCCGCGCCCGATCCGCAGCGCAGCCTCGAACGCGTCGATGACGCGGCCGCGATCGACGTTACCGAGCCGGAAGCGGTCCTGGACGATCTCGAGCTGCCCTGCTCCGCTCGAATGCACGCGGGTGTAGCCCTGCTGCTCGAGCAGCTTGAGCACTTCCGCTGCGGTGAAACTGGCCGGCACCGTCACCGGAAAAGTGACGAGCAACCGCGGATCGCCCGCGGCCTGCGCGCGCTGAACCAGCGTGGCATGGATCGAATCGGGCGTGTCGCGGCGAACGGGACCGTCGCAGCCCCGGCAGTGCAGCTGGCCAGCGCGTGCGTAGAGCAGCTTCAGGTGGTCGTTCAGCTCGGTCATCGTGCCCACGGTCGAGCGCGAGGTCCGCACGGGATTGGTCTGGTCGATCGCGATCGCCGGCGGAATGCCCTCGATGCGGTCCACCTGCGGCTTGTCCATGCGGTCGAGGAACTGCCGCGCGTACGGCGAAAATGTCTCGACGTAGCGGCGCTGGCCCTCGGCATAGACCGTATCGAAGACGAGCGAAGACTTGCCCGAACCGGACACGCCCGTCACGACGACGAGCTGGCGGAGCGGGATGTCCAGGTCGAGGCCCCGCAGATTGTTCTGCCGGGCCCCGCGAATGCGGATGCTGTCGTGGGGCGACTTTGACATGGGGATCGAGGGGGCCCGGGGGAAACTACGGGCCCGGTAACGCTACCACGATCCGTCCGGATTGCAGATACTTGGCGCAGAACGAAACCAGTAGGCCCGGGGGTTCGAAATGCGTTGGCTGTCCGCCCTGATGCCGCGGGAGACGCGGTTCTTCGCATTGTTCGACCGCCACGGCGCGCTGATCGTCGAAGGCGCCAATGCGGTCGTCGAACTGGTGCAGCACTACGAGGACACGTCCCGCCGCGCCGAGCTGATCCAGCGCATCGGCGACATCGAGCGCAGCGCCGACAAGATCACGCACGAGACCGTCTCGGTCCTGCATTCGACGTTCATCACGCCGTTCGACCGCAACGACATCCACCGGCTCATCTCCGGCATGGACGACGTCCTCGACCTCATGCAGGACGCCGCGGAGTCGATGCACCTGTTCGACATCCAGACCCTGCCGCCGGCCTCGTTGCAGCTGGCCGAGCTGCTGCAGCAGTGCTCGGTCAGGGTCCAGGCGGGCGTTGCGCTGCTCAAGTCGATGGACGACGCCGACCAGGCGCTCGCGCTGACCGAGGAAATCGACCAGCTTGAAAGCGACGCCGACAAGGTGTCGCGCGACGGCATCTCCCGCCTCTTCCGCGAGGAACAGGATGTCCGCCAGCTGATCAAGCACAAGAACGTCTACGAGTACCTCGAGGAAGCGATCGACAAGTGCCAGGACGTGGCCAACGTCATCGAATCGGTGATCGTGGAAAACGTCTGATGGGCGCCGAGCTCACGATTCCACTGGCGACGCTGGTGCTGCTCGTCTTCATCGCACTGGTTTTCGATTTCATGAACGGCTTCCACGACGCCGCGAACTCCATCGCGACGGTGGTCTCGACGGGCGTGCTGCGTCCGCACTATGCGGTGGCCTGGGCTGCGTTCTTCAATTTCGTCGCCATTTTCATCTTCCATTTGAAGGTGGCAGCCACCGTTGGCAAGGGCATCGTCGATCCCGGCGCCATCGACCACTACGTGATCTTCGGCGCGCTGATCGGCGCGATCATCTGGAACCTGATCACCTGGTACTACGGCATCCCGTCGAGTTCGTCGCACGCGCTGATCGGCGGCATGATCGGTGCCACGATCGCCAAGGCAGGCGTGGCTCCGCTCGTGATGCAGGGCATCGTCCGCACGGTCACCTTCATTTTCCTCTCGCCCGTGCTCGGCATGCTGCTCGGCGGACTGATCATGGTCGCGGTCTCCTGGATCTGCCTGCGCTCCGCACCACGCAAGGTCGACCGGTGGTTCCGGCGCTTGCAGCTCGTCTCCTCCGCGGCCTACAGCATCGGCCACGGCAGCAACGACGCACAGAAAACCATGGGCATTATCTGGCTGCTGCTGATTTCGTCCGGCGTCACGCCGGCCGCTTCGTCGATGCCGCCCAGCTGGGTGATCGTGAGCTGCTACATCGCCATCGCGATGGGCACGATGTTCGGTGGCTGGCGCATCGTGAAGACGATGGGCCAGAAGATCACGAAGCTGCGCCCCGTCGGTGGCTTCGCGGCGGAGACCGGCGGCGCCACCACGCTGTTCATGGCGTCGAGCTTGGGCATCCCGGTGTCGACGACGCACACGATCACGGGCGCCATCGTCGGTGTGGGTTCGGCGCAGCGCGTGCGGGCGGTGCGCTGGGGCCTGGCAGGCAACATCGTGATCGCCTGGATCGTCACGATGCCGGCGGCCGCGCTCATGGCGGCGCTGGCTTATTACCTCGGCCGGTTCATCCTCTGACGCGACGGAGG
>JBAVIQ010000116.1:0-4032 GCA_049687035.1 Steroidobacteraceae bacterium | reverse complement strand
GTAAATACGTCCCTGTAGGCTCGCCCGCGCCGTCCATGGCGCGGGACGGCCCTCGGAATCCCTGAGGATTCCGCCAACTCGCGCTGATATTGCTGCGTGCTCGATTCGCTAGGCGCGCCCAGGCGGGCGCTGATGGGCGCGCGACCATTGGTCGCGTGCCAAGCCGCAAGCACGCGTGCCTTGGCGACAGCCAAGCGCGTCAGCTGGCCGCGCAACCCGCAGAGGCGTCTTCGGCGTCCGGTTCCGGGTCAGCGGACCGTCCCGCGCCATGGACGGCGCGGGCGAGCCTACAGGGATGTATTTACGGCGTGTCCGCGGACCCGGAACCGGACGCCGAAGACGCCGACATGATTCAGCGCGACCAACTCATACGAACGAGCTGCCGTTCAAGGCTTCGCGACCGGGCGGCCCTTCTCGATCCACGCGTTCATGTCGCCCTCGAGATGCGACAGGCGCGAATACCCATTCGCCGCGAGCACGTCAGCGGCGAGCGCAGAACGCCGCCCGGATCTGCAATAGATCACGACGTCCTTGTCCTTCGGCACTTCCGCCAGTCGAGATGCGAGCTGATCCTGCGGCACGTTGACCGCTCCGGGCACATGGCCGTCCGCATATTCCTGCGGCGTACGCACGTCGAGCACGAACAGCTGATCCGGATGCATGGACTGGTGTTCGAGCAGCGCTTCCTGAGTCATCGGCGCGGCGGCCATTGCTGCGGCAGCCGGTGTCGTCGCCGCAGACGCCGCAGCAGCTGGCGCGGGAGCGGTCGGGCTCACGGCAGGTTCGCCGGCCACCGCAATTACCGAGAAGGCAAGCCACAGCGCACCCGCGAGCAACAGTGCAGCCAGTGCACGCTTCGATTCGAGCAAACGCTTCGCATCCGGGCGTCGCTCGTACGAAATCGCACGGGTGACGACGCCAGCACGAGCACGGCGATTACGACGAGACGGAACGTTCCTGGTCATGAGGGTGCCCTTCCTGCGAGCTGGATCGAGTCGCTCATTTCGTCGGCGACGAGGCGGTGGCAGCGTCCCAGCGCTGCGGCACTTTCTGCAGCTTGCTCATATCGTAGCCGAGGTCGCGCACGCGTCGTTCCAGTTGCGCGTAATCGTCTGCCGATAAAGCAGGAGTACGCGCCATGATCCAGACGTAGTCCAGTGCGCTGCGGGCAACGATGGTTTGAGTGTACGCGGGATCGACGTACGCAATCAGGTACTCGGCCTTGATCGGCCAGATGAACTGCATGCCCCAGATGGCGTTGCCCGTGCCCTCGCGCACGAAGCCGCGCGGGTGCATCACTTTTTCGGACCCGTCGAATGCCCCGTCGCGGTATGTGAACGTCGTCGCGATGCTCCCGTCCTGGTCCAGACGGTACGACTCGACTGCGTTGTGCGCCCCAACCTCGAACCGCGTCGGGATGTTGGCGATTACGTACCAGTCGCCCATGAAGCGATTGAGGTCGACGTCCTTGGCGACGGGGATGGTCGGGGCGCCGCTGCAGCCGGCGAGCAGCGCGACGGCGGGCAGGCAGGCGGCCGTCAGGATTCTGCGCATGTCGATATGACTCCGTGGGTGGTCATTAGTTTCGGCCGGGGACACGGCGCAGATTCAAACGTCAGCGGTGGTGACGTACGCATCCGCTTCGATTTCGACCAGCATGGCCGGATCGACCAGCCCGCTGACTTCCACCATTGCGGAGGCCGGGCGGATCGCGCCGAACACCTCGCCGTGCGCGCGGCCGATGGCTTCCCACTGCGCGATGTCGCGAACGTAGATGCGCGTCCGGACGACGTCCTCGAGTCGCGCACCCGCGCGCTCGAGCGCCGCCTTGATGTTGGCGAGCACCTGGCGCGTCTGGGCACCGGCATCGTCACCACCGACGAGTTGCCCATCCGGGCCGGTGGCCGTCGTGCCCGACACGAACACCATCGGTCCGACCCGGACCGCGCGCGAGTACCCGACGACGGGTTCCCACGGAGTGCCGGTCGCGTAGTTGGTTCGGCTTGCCGCGGTCATTTGCGCACACCTCCCGGCTCATCTCCCGCAGCCAACGCGCGCAGCGCATCTCCGCTCACCCGCTGCACGGTCCAATCGTCCATCGGCACCGCACCGAGCTTGCGATAGAACGCGATCGCCGGCTCGTTCCAGTCGAGTACCGACCATTCGAAACGCGCGCACCCGCGCTCGACGGTGACGCGCGCCAGGTATCGCAACAGTGACTCGCCATAGCCGCGCCCCCGAAATGCCGGGCGCACGAACAGGTCCTCGAGGTACAGACCGGGCCGGCCTGCAAAGGTCGAGTAGTTGTGGAACCAGAGCGCGAAGCCGGCGGGCTCGTCGCCGACGCGTGCGATGACTGCCTCCGCAAAGGCGCGCGGCCCGAACAGGTCGCGGTGCACGTCGTCCGGCGTGACGCGAACGTCCTGGAGCAGCCGTTCGTACTCGGCCAGTTCGCGCACCAGGGCGACGATCAGCGCTGCGTCGGCGGGTTGGGCCGGCTCGATGCGAAACGCCTCTGACGGGGTCATGGCGTACACCTCATTTCTATAGATTCCCTCGATAGCCGGCCGCGAATACCCTTGATTAGCGAGGCTTCGCGCCGTATTGTTAATCATCATTTTACTCGAAGGCAGCCGATGGCGACCCCTCCGGACCGTGTGCCGCTCAACGCCCTGCGCGTCTTCGAGGCCGTCGCCGCTCACCTGAGCTTCACCGCGGCCGCCAAGGAACTCGGCGTCACCACCGCCGCGGTCAGCGCGCAGATCAAGGCGCTCGAGGCCGACATCGGCGTGCCGCTGTTCCGTCGCCACACGCGCGCCGTGGCGCTTACCCAGGAAGGCGCCGAACTGCTGCCGGGCGTTCGCCGTGGACTCGAAGAACTGCGTCGCTCGGTCGAGCGCATCCGTCGCGAGCGCGTCGGCGGCATGCTCAACCTCAGCGTGCCGAACGAATTCCTGCAGCGCTGGCTGCTGCCGCGCCTCGGCGAGTTTACTCGCCGGCACCCCGAGATCGAGGTTCGGTTCGGGCCGCCCCGCGCGGCCGGACTCGACTTCGGACGCGACGACTTCCACGCCGCCATCGTCTACGGCCCCGGCCAGTGGACCGGCCTCAAGGCCGAGCGCCTGCTCGACGAATACGTGTTTCCGGTCTGCAGTCCTGCGCTGCTCGCCCGGTTCGGCCCGATCGAGACGGTCGCGGATTTCGCGCGCTACCCGTTGATCCACAGCCGCACGGAGCCATGGCAGGACTGGCTGCGCCGCGTCGGCGGCGATACGACGCGTGCTGACACTAGTCCGCCGATGGAAGATTCCGCGGCGTCCCTCGTCGCCGTCGAACAGGGCAAGGGCGTTGCGCTGGCCCGCTGGTCGCTGGTGGCGGCCGACATTGCCGCCGGCCGCCTGGTACGTCCGATGCTCCCGAGTGTGCTGCAGCGAAATGCCTGGTTCCTCGTGGCGCCTCCGGCGAACTTTTCGTTGCCAAAAGTCGTACGGTTCCGGGCCTGGCTGCTCGATTGCTGCCGCGAATTTGCCCCGCCCGTGGGCGAGACCCTCGGCGTCGAGTAGGCGCCCCGGTCGGCTCTTCCCTCCCCCCTTGGCGAGCGACGCAGGTTGGCGTAGCGTGACGCCAAATCAGAACAGTATCGGGGGGAATTCCACGCCATGGCAGGCCAAGTCAAACCGCAACCGCGCCGCCTGCGTTTCCACGCGATCAGCATCGTTGCAGGCCCCAACGCCTGTGCCCAGGTCACGGCGCTGAAAGACGTCCGCCTGCTTTCAGTCGAGGCACCGCGACTGCCGGTCGTCGGCTGCACCAACCCTGACGGCTGTCGTTGCAAATTCCAGCACCACGAAGATCGCCGCGCGGGTCCCAGGCGCATAGGACTGCGTACATTGATGCAAGAGGACTTCTCAGCGGACGCCAACCGGCGCCGCTCCCTCGGCCGACGTGACGTCGACTACGCCGACGAGTGATTTGCGGCTACGGCAGGCGTAGCGTGACCTGCAGCGGCCGATGGTCGGAGCCCACGTCGGG
>JBAVIQ010000115.1:0-6129 GCA_049687035.1 Steroidobacteraceae bacterium | reverse complement strand
CTTCTACTGGGCGAGCTACCGACCTAAAGAAGGTCTGCAGCTGGCCGATCTTACCGTTCCCGATAGCGGACGTCGTAGGCGAAAAATCGACCCTTTGGAGACCGTCGCGTGCGTCCCTTTCGGGCGAGCGCTCAATTACCAGTTGCCAAATCGAGCGGTGCGTCCTTGGGGCGCTTGGCGAGTTCGGCACGCTGACGCGCCATGTCGCGCTCGATGTCGGCGAACACGGCTTTGAATTCTGGGTCGTTGCGGATCGAGGCTAAGGTCGGGTCGAGATCGCGGAAGTAGCGCCATCCGCGGCGGCAGCCGCCCTCATGCCGCCCGCCGCTGCTGCAAGAGCAAACCGATGAAGCACGCGCCGGGCCGGGGCGGTTGCGAAAATTGCTGGCGCGGTCTAGCGAAATCGCGACGCGCAGAACAGATTTGATATCTCTTCCGTCGCAGCGGCAGAAAGCCGCTGTAAGCGAATGAATACATTAGGGTCCGATCTCCTTGCCATGATCTGTTCCGCCTGCCACCGCGCGCTTGCACTGGAAGACACCGGAGCGTAGGTTGCGTTGGACTTACTTTCGCGTTGCGCGCGGAGTCCGACGCGAAAAAAGTCCGGTTGTCGGGTGCGATATCACAAGCAATGCGGGGGTTTGACTATGCGCTACAAGATTGCGTCAGGAAAAGCGGCGTTGGCCATGTCATTCGCGCTATCAATCGTGTGCCCGTTGGTGGCTCACGCAGACATCATTGCCCTGCAAATACCAAACATCCCTGGCGATGCGAAATTTGCGACTAACAACGGGCTGCCGGCTGATTCGATTCGTGTGCTAACAGTTGGCAACTCCGTCGAATTCTCGGGCGGTACTGGTGGCGGCGGTAGCGTCGGCAAAGCGATTTTCAGCAATTTGTCGATAGTGAAGAAGTTCGGCGAGTCCAGTGCGCCGTTGTTTCTAAGTGTTGCCACCGGTAGATTTGTCCCGTCGGCGACTGTTAGTTTCTATCGAGTAAAGCAGGGTGTGCCGGTGAGGTACTACACGATCCTGCTTGACGATGTATCTGTTAGGTCGCAGAAATGGGTCGGCAATGCAAATGGTGTCGACGGAGCCGATGCAGAAAACATTGAACTCGCGTACTCGCGAATCAGACTGCGCGACGAGGAATCAGGCGTTACAGTCTGCTATGACATCAAGACACTCAGCCAATGCCAGTAGTCAGGACCTAGTTAAGTAGCTAGGGTGCCCTTGGCCTGAAAGTCTCTGCGGGCGCTTCGGGGACTGCAGGCATTCCGCTGCGGTCCGCGGACGTCGACCGACACTGCTGTGGCTCGATGCCGGAAGCTCTGGGCGGCTACCACACCTCCCGGCATGCCTTCGCCACGCACCTGCTGGAATCGGGGCACAACATCCCGGTGGCGCAAGAACTTATGGGCCACAAGGACGTGGAGACGACGATCATCTTCACCCACGTGATGAACAACAGTCTGGCGGCGGTACGGAGTCCTGCCGACGTGCTCCCAGGGTAGCTCCCCCGGGCCGCGGGTGCTGCGCCGTTCCGTGCGGCGGTGGCGGAAGCCGTCCGCTTTGGAGCGGGCTGAGCAAAGTCTGTTCCTGGCCGTTTTGCGACATCGGCGAATGGCTGCTTTCTACTGCAACTTGCGGCAGAAGCCAACACGTTTCGGTCACAGAGCCAACAACTACTGCCGAGCGCAAGCCGCACGCGTCGCGAAGTGTCGGGGTGGGCTCGCGGCCCTCTTGAGGGCATCGCTCTTCAAGCCAGGCAGCATCACGCAGAGGTGGCGATTATCGACGTTGCGTGCGCCGTGCGAGCGGGATCGACGGCGGTGATGCTGCGGTTGCGGCGAAGATCGGTTTCGATTCCGGTCGCTCAGGCGAGGTCTCGCAGGCGTCCGTTTCGGTTCTTCCTCCGGCGAGCGTGTCTGCCTTTCCGCTCGCCGGAGGAAGAACCGGAACGGAGGCTCTCGACACCCTCGATGCCCGCGAATCGCCGGTCGCGCCGACGACTCAACCGAAGTTGATCTTGGCTTCGAGGTTGGTGCGCGAGTCGGCGTTCGCAATCGCTTCCTCGAGCGTGACCTTGCCCTGCTTGTACAACTCGTAGAGCGCGATGTCGAAGCTCTGCACGCCCTTCTCGCTGCTGCGGACCAGCGATTCCTTGACGCCGACCACGTCGCCCTTCTTGATCAACTCCTGGACGTGCGGGGTGTTGAGCAGCACCTCGAGGGCGGCGCAGCGAGTGCCGTCCTTGCCCATGACCAGGCGCTGCGACAGGATCGCCTTCAGGTACTGCGACAGGTCGAGGAAGATCTGCGAGTGCTGGTCGCGCGGGAACATGTTGATGATGCGGTCGAGCGTCTCGGCCGCGTTGTTCGCATGCAGCGTCGCGAGGCACAGGTGGCCGGTGCCGGCGAACGTCAGCGCGTATTCCATCGACTCACGATCACGGATCTCGCCGATCAGGATCACGTCTGGTGCGGCGCGCATGGCGCTGCGCAGCGCGCGATGGAACGACTTCGTGTCGAGCCCCACCTCGCGCTGGTTGACGATCGACTTCTTGTTCCGGTGCAGGAACTCGATCGGGTCCTCCACCGTCAGGATGTGGTCGGACGAGGTCTCGTTGCGGAAGTTGAGCATGGCCGCGAGCGAGGTCGACTTGCCCGAGCCCGTGGCGCCCACCATGAGCACCAGCCCGCGCTTGATCATGACCAGGTCCTTCATGATCATCGGCAGGCCGAGTTCTTCGAGCGAAGGCATGTCGGCGGTGATGTAGCGCATCACCATTGCGGGGTTGCCGCGCTGGTGGAAGACCGCGATGCGGAAGCGCCCCAGGCCCGGTTCGGAGATCGCGAAGTCGATCTCCAGTTCCTGCTGGAAGTAATCGATCTGCTCCTGGTTCATCAGGCCGTAGGCGGCCTGGCGCACCTGGTCCGCGGTCAGGACCTGTTTGTTGACCGGGACGATCCTGCCCTGGATCTTGATCTTGATCGGGGCGTTCGAGCTGAAGAACAGGTCGGACGCCTGCTTCTTGACCATCAGCTTGAACAGCGGCTTGGTGTTCAGCACGAAGCTGCGGGCCGTATCGACGCCCACCAGGCCGCCGTCATCCAGCAGCCGCTCCTGCGCTGGAGAGGCTGCATCGAGATCGGGGGTTTCGGCCGCCATCATTCCTCTTCCTCGACAATCTTGAGCGCGCCGCTCTCGTCGAGGTGAGCCGACCTTTCGCGCTTGCTCTCGAGCTTGATGCGCAGCCGGATCTCGTTCTTCGAGTCGGCGTTGCGCAGCGCTTCTTCATACGAAATGATGCCGGTCTCGAACAGTTCGAACAGCGCCTGGTCGAAGGTCTTCATGCCGAGCCGGTTCGACTTGGCCATGATCTCCTTGATGGCGGTGACCTCGCCGCGGAAGATCAGGTCGGCGATCAAGGGCGTGTTCAGCATCACTTCCATCGCCGCGATGCGCCCCTTGCCCGCCTCGCGCGGAATCAGGCGCTGCGCGATCATGGCCCGGATGTTCAGCGAAAGGTCCATCAGCAACTGCTCGCGCCGGTCCTCGGGGAAGAAGTTGATGATGCGGTCCATCGCCTGGTTGGCGCTGTTGGCGTGCAGCGTCGCGAGCACCAGGTGGCCGGTCTCGGCGAACTGGATGCCGTATTCCATCGTTTCGCGGTCGCGGATTTCGCCGATCAGGATCACGTCGGGGGCCTGGCGCAGCGTGTTCTTGAGCGCCATGTGCCAGCTGTCGGTGTCGACGCCCACCTCGCGCTGCGTCACGACGCAGTTGCGATGGGTGTGGACGTACTCGATCGGGTCCTCGATCGTGATGATGTGGCCGCGGGTCTTGTCGTTGCGGTAGTCCAGCATCGCGGCGAGCGAAGTCGACTTACCCGAGCCGGTCGCGCCGACGAGGATGCAGAGGCCGCGCTTCGACAGCACGATTTCCTTGAGGATCGGCGGCAACTCCAGCTCGTCGACCGTCGGCACCTTGATATTGATGGTGCGCAGCACTGCGCCGGTGAGCCCCATCTGCACGAAGGCGCTGACGCGGAAGCGGCCGATGCCGGGCGGCGCGATCGCGAAGTTGCATTCGCGCGTCGAGTCGAATTCCTTGGTCTGGCGGTCGTTCATGATCGCGCGCACGAGCAACTGCGACTGCTCGGGAGTCAGCGGCTGGTTGGTCTGCGGCTTGATCTCGCCGTCGATCTTGATCGCCGGCGGGAAACCGGCGGTGATGAAGAGGTCGGAACCGTTGCGCTCGACCATGCGGCGCAGCAGGTCCTGCATGAGCTTGATGCCGGTATCGCGGTCCATGGTGTTCCCTCAGGCGTCGGTGGTGCCGCGGTTGCCTGCGCCCCTGGGCGCCGGCACTGCGACGGCCGTCGTCTAGAAGTCCTCCTTGTTCTGTGCGCGGAAACGCGCCTCTTCCTTGGTGATCAGGCCTTTCTGCAGCAGCTCCTTCAGGCATTGATCGAGCGTCTGCATACCGTTCTGCTGGCCGGTCTGGATCGCCGAATACATCTGCGCGATCTTGCCCTCGCGGATCAGGTTGCGGATCGCGGGGGTGCCGATCATGATCTCGTGCGCCGCGATGCGGCCGCCGCCGATGCGCTTCAGCAACGTCTGCGAGATGACCGCACGCAGCGATTCGGACAGCATCGCGCGGACCATTTCCTTTTCCGCCGCCGGGAACACGTCCACGACGCGGTCGATGGTCTTGGCGGCCGAACTCGTGTGCAGCGTGCCGAACACGAGGTGGCCCGTCTCGGCGCCGGTCAGCGCGAGGCGGATCGTTTCGAGGTCGCGCATTTCGCCGACGAGGATGACGTCGGGGTCTTCGCGCAGTGCCGAGCGCAAAGCCTCGCTGAAACCGAGCGTATCGCGATGGACCTCGCGCTGGTTCATGAGGCAGCGCTTCGACTCGTGCACGAACTCGATCGGATCCTCGATCGTGATGATGTGGTCCGGCCGGTTGTCGTTGACGTAGTTGATCATCGCGGCGAGCGTCGTCGACTTGCCCGAGCCGGTGGGGCCGGTGACGAGCACCAGGCCGCGCGGCTGCATCGCGATGTCCTTGAAGATCTTCGGCGCGTTGAGGTCGTCGAGCGACAGCACCACCGAGGGGATGTTGCGGAACACGGCGGCCGCGCCGCGGTTCTGGTTGAACGCATTGACGCGGAAGCGCGCCAGCTTCGGAATCTCGAACGAAAAGTCCGTCTCGTAGAACTCTTCGTACGCCTTCCGTTGCTTGTCATTCATGATGTCGTACACCATGCTGTGCACTTCCTTGTGCGTCAGCGGCGGCATGTTGATCCGCTTCATGTCGCCATCGACGCGGATCATGGGCGGCACGCCCGACGACAGGTGCAGGTCGGAGGCATTGTTCTTGACGGCAAATGCCAGCAGCTGGGCAATGTCCACGGCCATCGTATCGGCTCCCTCTTGCCTGCGAGCCGAATCCGGAACTGGACTGGTCTTGCAGGCCGGCAAAGTATAGATCAGCCCCTCGGACCCTAATATGTTAACCGCTCCGCAGTTCTCACCAGCGGCACTGCAATCGGTGCGTACGCGCATCGTCCGGGCCGCCGAACGAGCGGGGCGGGATCCGGGTTCGATCCGCCTGCTGGCAGTCAGCAAGCAGCAGCCGGCGGCGCTGGTACGGGCCGCCGCCGCGGCCGGGCAAACCGAGTTCGGCGAGAACTATGTCCAGGAAGGGGTCGACAAGGTCGCGGCGCTCGCCGACGTGCCTGGTCTCGTCTGGCACTTCATCGGGCAACTGCAGGGCAATAAGACACGCGAAGTCGCCGAGCGCTTCGATTGGGTGCACACAGTGGATCGTGAGCGGATCGCCTCGCGCCTGAGCGCCCAGCGGCCGCACGACGCTGCTCCCCTGCAGGTGCTGCTGCAGGTCAGGCTGGCCGCCGAACCTGGCAAGGGCGGGGTCACCCCGGCGGAAGCACCAGCACTCGCGGCGGTGGTCGCCGCCCTGCCCCAGCTACGGTTGCGGGGACTGATGTGCATCCCGCCGCCGGCGGCGGATGAGGAGGCCCAGCGGCGGCCATTCCGGCAACTGCGCGAACTGATGGAGTCGCTCGACGCGGCCGGGCACCCCCTCGACACCTTATCGA
>JBAVIQ010000114.1:0-3683 GCA_049687035.1 Steroidobacteraceae bacterium | reverse complement strand
CACCTCTCGCTTCTTCAGTCCCCAGGCATCGCCAACGATTCGCCACGCCTCCACCGCCTGCACATGCATGAGTCTGGTGAGACACAGGTAGTGAATCGCGATACGAATCGGGTCGGAGGGTCGGCGGGCGTGGGCTCGCCTGATCCCGATCAGGTCCGAGACGTCCTGGCCACGCAGCAGCGCCGCCAGGATGGCTTCCAGCAGGGCACTCTCGGACTGCGTTACCGACTCCGCGTCGGCCGACTTGCACATCGCCCGTATGAAGTGGCGCTGCTTGTCGACGCCGGTCATTGACTGAGTGTCGGAGTCTTCCATCCCCTACCATTCTGAGCGCGCGCAGGCGGCTGGCTGGAGTCCTTTAGATCACAGTTGCGGCGCACGTCACAATACTTTGATGACATATCGTCAAGGTTCCCGACAGCGGTCGCGCGCTTATGTCATCTGACGGGCTCGTCGCCAGATGATCGACCCCGGCACCCTCGCCGGCCCGCCGCGAACATCAGCACGAACCGCAAGCTCAGGGGCGGTACAGGCAGGCGACTCGCGAGCCAGCTACAGCCGTACTACGTAGATCAGCGGATTGCCGGCCCCCGCCTTGAGGGGGAACGTCCGATGCAACAGCGATCAATTCGCGGAGTATTCATGAACACGAAGTTCCTGTGTTGTGTCGCCGCTGCTTCGGTCGCCTTACCGCTGCTGGTTGGCTGCCAGCGGCCGCCCGAGATCAGCTACGTCAAGGACGTGGCTCCGATCCTCGACAAGAATTGCAAGGGCTGCCACGTCGCCGGACAAGCCGGATACGTCGTGAGCGGTTTCGAACTCGAGAGCTACGAGACGTTGATGAAGGGCACGCAGTACGGACCAGTGGTCCTCCCCGGAGAACCGCAGACTAGCGCGCTCGTCATGCTGATCGAAGGCCGCGCGGACCCGTCGTTGAAGATGCCGCACGGCGATGCAAAGCCGCTCGACCCGACTGCGATAGCGACCATCCGGCAGTGGGTCGAGCAGGGCGCAAAGAACAACTAGCGCACAGCGTCAGTTCTGCTTCACGCCCTCGTTCTTCAGGGCTTCGAGCCCTGCCAGGTCGAGACTTGCAACGGCTGTCTTGAGTTCCGTGATGCTCGAGGCCTCACCGCTCAACTTGACCGAGAACCGCTCGCCCAGCACGGTCGAGTACTCGCCGCTCTTCCGCTCCCTGTCCCACTCCTCGTGGACGAGCCGGCCGTCCTGCTTGTACGTCTTCTCGTAGCCCTGGTCCGTTTCTCGCTCCTGCTCCCCGGCGGCCCAGCCGGCGAACGCCATCATTCCCTTCATGCCGCCCATGTCGACGATCTCGAGGCGCAGTGAACGCCCCGCATCGTCCGAGTAGGTTCCGTGCGCCTCGCTGACCTGCATTCCCATTGCGTTGTTGCGTTCGGCCGATATCTCCGTCCGCTTCAGACCGGCAAGGGACTCCGGCACGAACGGCTTGATTCGATCGGGCGCCAGTGACTCGACCTGGGCTCCCCCGCCCGCCACCGCCGACATCATCTCCCCTGCTGCGTCGCGCTGGGCCTGCACGTCGCCGGACTTCTGCGCGGCTTCCATCTTCTTGCCCGCCTCCTCCGCCTGCCGCGCAATGGACTCCAGCTTGCCCATGGGGCTGTCCTTGTCGAAGCCACCTCCGTCACCCGAGTCGCTGACGCCGGGCAGGCCCGAACCGCGCATGGCGCCGCCGACTCCAACGATGCCACCCACGGCGAAACTGATCAGCCAGCTGAGGAGGATCGCGATGACGAAGGTGACCGCGGTGTAACCTGCGGCCTTCTCCGCCGGGCACTTCATTGTCTGCGGCAGGCCGAGATAGAGCAGGTAGATGCTGTAGACGCCACCGGCCAGCAGGATCAGCACGGAAACCCATGGCAGGACCTGGCCAATTCCGGCGATCCAACTGGCGGTCGAGGCGTAGGCCACGACCTTGAAGGCCTGCACGCCGTTCTTCTGACCACCGAACGTGGGGGCCAGCGCATCGACGATCAGTGACAGGACGTACACGGACGCAAGCCCGAGCACATAGCTCGTGACCATCCCGCTGAGTCCTGCGCCTATGCCTGCGCGATAAGTCCCGAGGAACGGCAGACTGATACCGATGACGCTGTACTTCAGGAACCCGAACACTGCCGGGATCGCCGCCAGGATCAGCACGTAGTCCTTGTAGATGCCCCCGACGGTCGCAGGCTCGGACGCGATGACGGGCCACTCGGTGCGCGGCGTGCCCAGGATGGCCTTGACGCGCGCAATCTGCCTGCTGAAGTCCATGATCGCTCCCCCCTTTTTCGACGATGACGGCCTAGGGTGCGATCTTGCTCTCCTTGGATGGTGCGCAACAAGTCGCCGGGAGTGTCGCCCCAGGCTACCGTTCAATCCTCACGACGACGGGCGGTCGACTTCCGCCGCTGAGGCCCGGCATACCAGGTTGATTGGGCTTCATTGCGAAGGTACCGGCGATCGTCGTCGTCGCGCCGGTCGGGAAGTTTCTTGAAGCGGCACTGGCACCGGGATGGCGAGGTGCAGTCGGCCAAAGGTAGTCTGGGGGCTGTGGCGGCCAGGATTTTGCGGTCAACCAGCTCCTGCACTGCCGTGCAGCACTCGCGTCCAGCGACGATCGTTACGGCGGAATATTTCGCGGGTCCCATGGCTCAGCCCTACCCGGGCTTGAGGTCCCGGATTCGTCGCCGTAGTGCGAGGAGCGCAGCTTCCTCCCAACCGGACTCATTTAGTGAGTCCAATTGAGATTTGGGGTCGCCCGACAGGGACTCGACATGGCGCTCGACTCGCTTGAGCACGATGGTCTCCCAGTCCGTGGAACCCACCTCGCCTCGCGATTGCCCGCGCCGCTCGACGGGTGCGTCGCGATTCGATTCCGTGGGCTTCTTCTGATTGGGCACTGGCTCTGACCCTCCCGAACCGAGAAAAGCATAGCCCTGACGGCCGTCCGCGACCGCGACCGCCGTCACATCGCGGGTGCCGACGCAAGACGGAGCGGAAAACCCGGCACAGGGTCGGGTGCCATCGAGAAGCACGCCGTCGAATGACCGCCTTGTCACTGCATTCCCATTGCCGCCACCACCGAGGGGCCAAGCGCCGCCCGCTGCGCAATGCACAGGTCCAGCCCTTCCAGGGCGCGCTGCACTTCGAGTTCGCCGCTGCCGATTTCCTTCGACTTCGCCGTCAGCGTCCGGTCGAGTTCCGGCCGCAGCGATGCATCGCAGAAGCTTTCGGCAACCCCGAACATCTGTCCTTTCTCGAAGCCGGGCAGCTCGTTCATTACGTTGTCGAGGTTTTCCCGGAGCCAGGCCCATGCTGCTGCGCGCGTCACGGGGGAGAGGAACTGCCCGCCAAGCAGACCGTATAGCTCGGTCGTTCGAATCCCGGGATTCAGGGACAGCGCCAGCGCTCGTGCTGAGGCCTGCGGGTCCTCCGCCATTCCGAGCGCCCATGCAGCGTCACGTCGCAGCAGGCTGTCTTCGGATGCAAGCAGGCTCGATTCGAGCAACTGGGCGAACGGGTCGCCCAGGTCCTGTACCGCAACGATCCACGCCATCGATCGGAACTCGGGGTCCAGCGTTGCGGGATTCCTGAGTGTGGCGCGCGCCGCCTCGGTCACCTTGCCGCGCAGGACGGGATCCCGTCCGTCCAGGACG
>JBAVIQ010000113.1:0-2346 GCA_049687035.1 Steroidobacteraceae bacterium | reverse complement strand
GCATTGTGCCGCCGCCCGGTACGCAGTCCGACCGTCCGTACAGCCGGTTCATGGATATCTATGCCGCGATGTGCCGCTGGCACATGAAGACCTACGGCACCACTCAACGACAGCTCGCCGCGGTGTGTGCCAAGAATCACCAGCACTCCGTGCACAATCCCTGGTCGCAGTTCCGCAAGCCCTTCACGATCGAGGAAGTGCTCGCGGCGCCGCCCATCACCTACCCGCTCACGCTGCCGATGTGCGCGCCGCTCTCTGATGGCGCGGCGGCCGCCATCTTGTGCACCGAAGAAGGGTTGCAGCGCATCGGCGCCGACCGCAAGCGCTGCATCAAGGTGTCGGCCAGCGTCATCCGCAGCTTCACGCACCGGCGCATGGACGAACCCGAGAAGCACGTGAGCCGCCTGGCCGCGCTGCAGGCCTATGAGATGGCAGGCCTCGGCCCCGAGGACATGGACGTGGTCGAGGTGCACGACGCGTCGGCGATGGGCGAGATCATCCAGGCCGAGAACCTCGGGCTGGTGCCGCTGGGCGGCGGCGGCCCGGCTGCTGAGCGCGGGGAGTTCACGCTCGGCGGGCGCTTACCCATCAATCCTTCAGGCGGCCTGGAGTCCAAGGGTCATCCGCTCGGCGCAACCGGCATCGGCCAGCTCTACGAGTTGGTTACGCAGCTGCGTGGCGAGGCCGGTGCACGCCAGGTCGAGGGCGCGCGCCACGCCATCCAGGAAAACGGCGGCGGGCTGCAGGGGATCGAAGAAGCTGCAGTCGCGGTTCACATCCTCAGCCGGTGATCCCGGGCGCGGAGCGGCGCTTCACGTCTGAACGCTACCTTGCTAGGTAGCAATACGGTGGCAAAGCACTGAGCGCTGCACTTCACTAGGGGCCGTGCCGATTTCGGCCACAGGCGAAGCCCCTCGTGAGCGCGTCGAATCCGCCCGCGACCCCAGGTCTGGACAAGTACAGCGCGCCGCAATGGCTCGGGGCGCGTGCCAACCGACGCTTCCACGTCATGGCCAAGCCTGCCGGTTCGGCTTGCAACCTCGACTGCGCGTACTGCTTCTACCTCAGCAAGCGCGCGCTGCCCGGTGGACCGGGCAGTGGTCACATGCCGGACGACGTCCTCGAGCGCTTCATCAAGGACTACATCGACAGCATCACCGCCGACGAAGTCGTCTTCTCGTGGCAGGGCGGCGAGCCGACGCTGCTCGGGCTCGGCTTCTTCGAGAAAGTGGTCGCGCTGCAGAAGAAGCATGCCAAGGCCGGTCAACGGATCGAGAACGACCTGCAGACCAACGGCACTCTTCTCGACGACGACTGGGCCCGGTTTCTCAAGCAACAGCGGTTCCTCGTCGGCCTGAGCATCGACGGTCCGCGCGAGATTCACGATCACTGCCGGATCACCAAGCACGCGGAACCAACGTTCGACCAGGTGTTCGCCGCCGCGAAGATGCTGCAGAAGCACGGCGTCCGCTTCAACACGCTGACCTGCGTGCATTGCTACAACGCCTCGCGGCCGCTCGATGTCTACCGCTTCCTGCGCCGCGAGATAGGCTCGACGTACATACAGTTCATCCCGATCGTCGAGATCAAGGGATTCGAGAACATGGCTCCCGGGACATGGGATGAAGCGAGGTTGCCGATGCTCGGCGATCCACGCTGCCACCCGGATCACCCCGACTCCGTGGTCACGCCCTGGTCCGTCGCCGCCGAGGAATACGGCCACTTTCTCTGCAAGATCGGGGACGAGTGGCAGGCGCGCGACATCGGCAAGGTGCTGGTCAACCTGTGCGAGACGCTGGTCGCGCAACACATGGGCCTGCCGTCACAGGTCTGCGTGCACAGCGAAGTCTGCGGCAAGGGAGTCGCGCTCGAACATGACGGCGACTTGTACAGCTGCGACCACTACGTCTACCCGGAATACAAGCTTGGCAACATTCGCAGCCGATCGCTCGGCGACATGGTTTTCTCGCCGCGCCAGGTGAAATTCGGTTACGCGAAATCGGAGACGTTGCCGGCTTACTGCAGGCAGTGCGAATTCCTCGGCGACTGCTGGGGTGAATGCCCGAAGAACCGTCTACTGCGAACACCCGACGGCGAGCCGGGGCTGAACTATCTCTGCTCGGGCCTGAAACGGTTCTTCGCACACGCCGCACCGACGGCAAAGCGCATGGCAGCTCGGCTGCAGGCCAATCGCCAGCAGGCGTGAGTGTCTGAAATTCTGAGCTTATCGACAGATAGCTTGCAGTTTATTCCGAGCACATGGTTTACACATTTCCGCATTTGGGGGAGTCCGCCCAGATGCCCTGGAACGAGTGTAAGCCGATGGATGAACGCCTCCGATTCGTC
>JBAVIQ010000112.1:0-4213 GCA_049687035.1 Steroidobacteraceae bacterium | reverse complement strand
GTCTTTGTTCCATCCAGCAGATCGCCTGGCGGATTGTGCAGCAGGAGCAAATACACATAATCGGTCTGCAAGCGGCGCAAGCTGGCCTCCAGCGAGGGTCGCAGCCCCGCCGCCGAGAAATCCATTTTCTGCGGATTCGCGTGGCCATATTTTGTGCAGAGGACGGCCTTCTCACGCCGCCCTTTCAAGGCCTTCCCGAGCAGTTGCTCGCTGGCCCCGCCGCCGTAGCCCGGCGCGGTGTCGTAGAAATTACAACCGGCATCGAGCGCCGCGTGCACAAGCTCGATGGATCCGGCTTCGTCCGGCCCACCCCAGATTGAGTTGTTGAACTGCCAGGTGCCGAAGCCCACGGTACTGACACGAAGCCCGGTCTTGCCGAACAGTCGATAATCCATGAATGAGATAGACCTCTGCCATGCCTCGTTGTCGAGCAGACTATCCGGGGCTCTGCTGCATCCAGGGATCACTCGCTCGTGCTGCGGCGTGATCGCGCTGGCCCGAAGCGTCCTGCGTTGTCGGATGCCGTTGCCGGTCGAAGCAGGACGCCAGTCGACAGCTCTGCCCGGCTTGCGGCGGTCACTGCACGGGCTGCGGAGGCGCTGCCGCCTCGCGCAGCACGGTCTGGATCGCATGCGCCGGAATGGTTACCGCGGCTTCCTCAGCGTCGAGTTGCAAACGGTAGCTGAGCGGCACGTCGCTGGTATTCAGCACGATGGTCACGAGGCGGCCGTCGGTGTTCAGAAAGGCCGTGGTCTGCAGTGCGCTGCGATTCGTGGTTGCACTCACCCGCCGCGCGCCGGGGCGGACGAACTTCGAGAAATGGCCGAGGAAGAAAAACGAGGGTGTGTAGTGCAGTTCGCCGGTGCGCGTGTCCGCATGCACTGGAGCAAAGCAGAAATTGCCGACGTGATTCGGGCCACCCCGCTCATCCAGCAGGATGTTCCAATCCGTCCAGCCCACCGCGCCAGCGTTGAAATCCTGCACCAGGGCATTGCCGTAGCGTTCACCATGGCTCCAGTCCTGCAGCCGTGCACGGTCGAAGCGCTCGATGGCCGCCTCTGTCAGCAGGACGTTGACCGCGGGCCAGGCGGCTTGCATGGCGACCACATTGCGCACCATCGGCTCACCGCCAGCCCAGGTTTCGTACCAGTGGTAACCCACCCCCCAGACATAGCGAGCCGCCTCCGGGTCGGAAAGGATCACGTCGGCGCGTTGCGCGATCAGGTCGCGATTGTGATCCCAGACGATGATCTTGCGGTCCGCCAAGCCCTCCCGTTGCAGTACCGGGCCCAGATGATTTTTCAGGAAATCGCGCTCCTCCTCGGCGCTGAAGATCATCGACTCCCAGGTCTGGCGAGCCAGCGGCTCGTTCTGCACGCTGATGCCCCACAGCGGCACGCCTGCGGCTTCCCAGGCGTGAATGAACTTCGCGATATAGCGCGCCCAGGCGTCCGCCGACTCCGGACGGAGCTTGCCACCCTGCAGCATGCTGGCGTTGTCCTTCATGAACGCTGGCGCGCTCCACGGGCTGGCATAAATGGTGAGGGCACCGCCCGCCGCCGCGAGTGCGCGTTTGACCATCGGTAGCCGGTGCACTCGGTCATGCGCGATATCGAAACTGGCCAGGGACGAGTCGCCTTCCTGGACGTACGTATAGCTGGCGCTGCTGAAATCTGAACTGTGAATGGTGGTGCGCAACAAACTGTAGCCCAGGCCCGCTTGCGGATCGAAATAGGCCTGCAGCAATTCTGCCTGGCGCTTCGGCGGCAGCAAGTCGAACACTTCGGCCACCGCATCGGTGATGGCGCCGCCGATGCCGAGGATAGTCTGGAAGCGTTGCCCACTGTTGACGTGAACCAACACCTCCGTTTCGGGCAGTTGGCCCGCGCGCGTTACCACCTGGGAAGCGCTCAGCGCCAAACGCGGCATCACATCCTTGGCCGAGGTATACACCGCCAGCGTTGGACGCGGTGTGGTGGAGGGAGCGACGCCGCTCGCCAGGGACTGCGTGGTCATCGGCAAAGCGAAGTAAACGACCGCGCAAGCTTGCCTCAGCCGCTGTCCTGTAAACCGCATGTCCGCGACTCCTTAGGGGGGTACTGACAAGTTAACCAATTTCGTTCTGAAAAGCGCGTGTTCGCTGCCGCGGACAACTCAAGCCAGAATGGCAGTGGGCGTTTCGCTCGAGCGGAGCGCCACCGGCAGGCCACCAGGCTCGGTCAGGCGGTACGCGGCACATTTTTCCGTTGTGCTGCCGGCGTCGCCCGCTTAGCTCGAACATGGAGCGGGACCCCACCCGATGACCATCGACTACGAACCGATCACGCCACACGCATCTCGGTCTGGTACTCGCACCGCGCGTGTTGGGTATCGTCGCGGACGAGGTCGAGCGGGAGTGATTCCTGCCGTTCCTCAGAACGAGCCGAAGTCGACACACGGTCTTCGTTCGTAGCCACCCCGCGGTGCGTTGACGTGACGGGGAGTCAGCGTCCGCTTCGGATGAACGGCAGCACCGCCGCGACCGTGCGCGCCGGATCCTCTTCGTGGGGCACGTGCCCAAGCGTGTCGAACACGACCAGTCGGCTGCCCTCGATGTCGCGCGCGAACCGCGCGCCGTTCTCGAGCGGAATCAGGCGATCCTTGCCGCCCCACAGGATCAGCGTCGGCACCTGGATCTCGCGCACCCGCTCCACCAGCGACCCCGGCTGCGTCTGGTCGAACCGGGCCACCAATGCTGCACGATTGCCCGCACGCGTGGCGAGATCGAAGTACCGATCAATGAGGTCGGGCGTCACCCTGGACGGATCGCCGTAGACGTCGCGCAGGCTGTTGGCGACGACACTGCGGGGCAGGACGTCGCGCATGAGTACATTGAGGATCGGCGTGCGCGCGATCCGAAAGGCGAGTGGGATCGACTGCGACCGGAACGGGTAACCGGCCGCGTCGACCAGGATCAGGCGGTCGACGCGTTGCGGGTGCAGGACGGCCGTGGCCCACGCGACGTAGCCGCCGAGCGAGTTGCCGGCGAGGACGAAGCGCTGCACGCCGAGCGTGTCGGCGACGGCGAGCACGGTGTCGACGTAGCTCTCAATGGTGTAGACCCCGTCGGGCGAGGGGCCCGTCAGTCCGAAGCCAGGCAGGTCGAAGCGGATCACGCGGCGGTCGCGAGTCAGTTCCCGGGTCCAGCCGTTCCAGGTGTGGAGCGAGGCACCGGTCCCGTGCAGCAGGACGATGGGCATCGGGTCGTCGCGCGGACCTTCGTCGCGCACGTGCACCTGCATGCCACGCACTGCGATGAACTGCGACGGCGGCGGTGCCCACCTCGCCTGCAGCGCCGAGACCGGTTGATCCGGCACGCGCCAGGCGATGAAGGCTGCGCCGAACGCGCCGGCCACCAGTAGCAGCACCCCAGCGATGATCTTTGTTGCGTGCTTCATGGGCGGTCGCGGACACCTCGATGTTTCTGCGTCGTGAAGCGTAGCGCGACGGACAGCGATCGTCGCGCCGCGTGCGCGCTGGGCCGGGACGTTCGCGCAGGTTCGGTTTGCTGCGCACCTCCCGAGGGAAGACGGGGTGGACGCGGCCTGCGCTGATCACAGGTCTGGACCTCCGGCTTCGGGTGGGCGCCAATCCACCGCGCCGGAACGGGTTTGCCCGAGCAGGGTGTAGCCAATGCTGATGGTTCCGATGGTCTGGTGTGAGGTCGGCTGGCTGGCATAGGTCCCATCACGCCGCGACTGGGCGTACCTGAGCGTGATGCCGTGCAGGTTGTAGATGCGCACGGTCAGGGTCAGGTCGGCCCTGCCGATATTCTCGCTGCCGGTGCTCTCGCTGGCGCCGTAGTGACTGATGTAGTAATCCCGCACTGTCGTGTCGATCGACGCGCGGTCGCCGAGAATCAGGCGCAACGCAAGCAGTCCCTGCGGAGTCATGCCGTAATGATAGTCGCGCTGACCCTCTCCCATGGGACCGGCCGGCGCGACGCCGGCACCGTGGATCACGCCACCGCCACCGTAACCGACGCCGGCCAGCGCCGACCCCTGCAGCGCGACCGTGCGCGATAGCCACCACTGTGCCGTGGTGCCGAGCGCGGCCCCCGTGGTCGAGACCCGGAAAATCTGCGGGGCGACGTAGGCATACGTTCCGTACAGGCCCCAGATGCCGCGATAGTTGGGACCGAGATCGTACGTCGTGCCGTAGAGCAGGCCGCGGC
>JBAVIQ010000111.1:0-3123 GCA_049687035.1 Steroidobacteraceae bacterium | reverse complement strand
GGCGAGTTTCATGGCTTTCCTGATCTCCATTCATCCGCAGAATCCACAGCTGCGCCTGGTGCGCCAGGCCATCGCTGCCATCCGCGATGGCAGCGTCGTGGTCTACCCGACGGACTCCAGCTACGCGCTCGGCTGCCTGATCGGCGACAAGGAGGCCATGGAGCGCATCCGGCGCATCCGCAACGTGGACGTGAAGCAGCACAACTTCACGCTGGTCTGCCGCGACCTGTCGGAAATCGCAAAGTACGCCCGGGTCGACAACAGCCAGTACCGGACCTTGAAAGCCTTCACGCCGGGTCCGTACACGTTCCTGCTCGAGGCCACGCGGGAGGTGCCCAAACGGCTGCAGAACCCGAAGCGTCGCACCATCGGCATCCGTGTCCCGGACAACGCGATCGTGAGCATGCTGCTGGCCGAGCTGGGTGAGCCGATCATGAGTTCCACCCTGTTGCTGCCCGGCGAGGCGGAAACGCCGACCGATCCGCAGGAGATCAAGGAGAAGCTCGATCACCTGGTCGACCTCGTGATCGACGGCGGTATTGGCGGCATCGAGCCGAGCAGCGTGGTGGACCTGTCGAGTGGCGCTCCAGTCATCGTGCGTCGCGGCAAGGGCGACGTCTCCGCGTTCGAGTGAACGCGGCCGGGGCGGCTGCGTATAATCGCGCCTTGCCGCTGGCTTGGCGGGTAGACCCGGGTTGATGTGATACCCGATGTTTATTCTGCAAGTCCCTGAATTTATATGACTCCACCGCGACACGGTCGCAGGGAACCCGTTTGAGTTCTACCGTCACGACCCCGCGTCGAGTGCTCTCCGGAATGCGCCCGACGGGCAGCCTGCACCTCGGCAACTACCACGGCGCACTGAAGAACTGGACCGAACTCCAGTACCAGTACGACTGTTACTTCTTCATTGCCGACTACCACGCCCTCACGACCGGGTACGAAGACACCCGCCATCTCGAGGACTTCGTTTGGCAGATGGTCGTCGACTGGCTGGCCGCGGGACTGAACCCGGCGGTCTGCACGATGTTCATCCAGTCCCGAGTGCCCGAGCACGCGGAGCTGCACCTGATGCTCTCGATGATTACGCCGCTCGGCTGGCTCGAGCGCGTGCCGACGTACAAGGACCAGCAGGAGCAGCTCAAGGAAAAGGACCTCGCCACCTACGGGTTCCTGGGCTATCCGCTGCTGCAGAGCGCCGACATCCTGCTGTACCGCCCCATGGGCGTGCCGGTCGGTGAGGATCAGGTCGCTCACGTCGAAATCACGCGCGAGATCGCCCGCCGGTTCAATTTCGTCTTCGGCCGCGAGCAGGATTTCGAAGCCAAGGCTGAGCGAGCCATCAAGAACCTCGGCACCAGGAACGCAACGATCTATCGCGACCTGCGCAAGGGCTACCAGGAACAGGGCCAGGAAGATGCACTGGCAAGAGCGCACGCCTTGCTCGATGGCAATTCGCGTCTCACCGTGGCCGACCGTGAGCGCCTGCTCGGTTACCTCGAAGGCACGGGCCGCACGATCCTTACCGAGCCCGAGGCACTGCTGACCTCGACACCGAAGGTCACGGGTCTCGACGGCCGCAAGATGTCGAAGTCGTACGGCAACACGATCGGCATGCGCGAAGATCCGGACGAAGTCGCGAAGAAGCTCAAGACGATGCAGACCGATCCGGCGCGCGTGCGGCGCACCGATCCGGGCAATCCCGATAAGTGCCCGGTGTGGGACCTGCACAAGCTTTATTCCGATGCGGTTACGCAGCGCTGGGTTGACCAGGGCTGCCGTTCGGCGGGCATCGGTTGCCTGGAATGCAAGAAGCCGGTGATCGACAGGATCGTCGAAGAAGTCACGGGCATGCGCCAGCGTGCGCAGGAATACGAAGACAACCCGGACCTGGTGCGCGGCATCATCGCGGAGGGCTGCGAAAAAGCGCGCGCGGTCGCAGGCCAGACCCTCGACGACGTCAAGCAGGCGATGGGCCTGGCATACCGTTGAGGCAGGACGACGCATGACGAAACCCGACCTCAAGTTGATCGAAGGCGGGCTGGGACACCAGCCACCAGCCGAGCCGCACGTGCCGGATACGCACGAGCAGGGTGAGATGCCGTTCGCCGTGGTCGATGGCGAGCCGGTCACGCAGATGCCGAAAGACCTGTACATCCCGCCGGATGCGCTGCAGGTGTTCCTCGAGGCCTTCGAAGGCCCGCTCGACCTGCTGCTTTACCTGATCCGGCGGCAGAACCTCGACATCCTCGACATCCCGATCGCCGAGATCACGCGGCAGTACATGTCGTACATCGACGTAATGCGCGGCATGCAGCTCGAACTCGCGGGCGAATACCTCGTGATGGCCGCGACGCTGGCCGAGATCAAGTCGCGCATGCTGCTGCCGCGACCGGCTGCGGCGGGCGAAGAAGAAGCCGACCCGCGCGCGGAACTCGTGCGCCGGCTGCAGGAATACGAGCGCTTCAAGCGCGCGGCGTTGGACATCGAAGAGCTGCACCGCGTCGACCGCGACACGTTCCCGGCGTCGGCCGAACTCGTCGAGCTGCGTGTCGTCAGGCTGCAGCCGAACGTCTCGCTGCAGGAGATGTTGGTCGCGCTCAAGGACGTGATGGGACGTGCCGAGATGTTCGCGCACCATCGCATCAGCCGCGAACGGCTCTCGGTGCGCCAGCGCATGTCCGAGGTGCTGGGCGCGATGCGCTCGCAGGCGTTCGTCGAGTTCGTCACGCTGTTCCGCGCCGAAGAAGGACGCATGGGCGTCACCGTCACCTTCATCGCGATTCTCGAGCTGCTCCGCGAGGGGCTGATCGAGATCGTGCAGTCCGAACCGTATGCGCCGATCCACGTGCGCGCCGGCACTCCCCGCCAGGCGGACCAGGTCGACGGCATGGATGACCGGGCCCTGCCAGGCCCGCAAGGCACCGAATCATGACCCAACACCCCCTGAGCGGCTTCGTCGAAGCCGTGCTGCTGGCCGCCGGCCGGCCTGTTTCGGTCGAGCAGCTGCTCGAACTGTTCGACGAGGGCCAGCGTCCGCCAGCGGAAGAAGTGACGGCCGCGCTCGCGGAACTGCAACATAGCTACGCCAGCCGTGGCGTTGAACTGCGCCAGGTGGCGAGT
>JBAVIQ010000110.1:0-5032 GCA_049687035.1 Steroidobacteraceae bacterium | reverse complement strand
AGCATGTTGACGGTCTTGCCCACGCCGGCGCCGCCGAACAGGCCGATCTTGCCGCCCTTCGCGAACGGGCAGATCAGGTCGATGACCTTGATGCCGGTCTCGAGCAGCTCGACCGAAGGCGACAGCTCGTCGAACTTCGGCGCGGGCTGGTGAATGCCGCGATACTCATCGGCCACGATGGGGCCACGCTCGTCGATCGGGCGACCGAGCACGTCCATGACGCGGCCAAGCACCGACGGGCCGACCGGCACCGAGATCGCGGCGCCCGTGTTGCGGACTTTCATGCCGCGCTGCAGGCCGTCGGACGAGCCGAGCGCGATGGTGCGCACGACGCCGTCGCCGAGCTGCTGCTCGACTTCGAACGTCAGGCCCTTTTCGGCCAGCGTGTTGCTGCTGTCCTCGAGGACGAGCGCGTCGTACACCCTGGGCATCGCATCGCGCGGGAACTCGATGTCGATGACCGCGCCGATGGTCTGGACGATGGTGCCGAATGCTTGTGACATGGTCGTTTGCCTGAAGAAGTGAATTAGTGACTAGTGATTAGTGACTAGTAAAGAAATGGCTAGACGGCCGCCGCGCCGCCCACGATCTCGGAGAGTTCCTTCGTGATCGAGGCCTGCCGGCTCTTGTTGTAGACGAGCTGCAGCTCATCGATGATGTTGCGCGCATTGTCCGAGGCGGCCTTCATCGCCACCATGCGCGCCGACTGCTCGGAGGCGATGTTGTCGGTGGCCGCCTGGTAGACAGCGGTCTCGATGTAGCGCACGAGCAGCTCGTCGAGCACCGCCTTCGGGTCCGGCTCGTACAGGTAGTCCCAGTTGCCGGCGCCCACGTCGGCCTTCATGACCTGGCCCGTCGGCAGGACCCATTCCTGCGGGATCGGGATCATCGTGCCGTGCGTCGGCTCCTGCTTCATCGTGTTGATGAAGCGAGTGGAGAAGATGTGCACTTCGTCGAGGCGGCCTTCGAGGAAACCGTCGATGAGCATCTTCACCGGCCCGATGAGACGGTCGAGCGCGGGGTGGTCGCCGTAGTTGGTGACCTGCGAGACGACCTTGCCGCCCATGCGCTGGATGAAGCTGAACCCCTTGTTGCCGATCGCGCAGTACTCGGCCTCGACGCCCTTCACCAGCCATTCCTTGTGCTGGTTCAGCACGAGACGCAGCAGGTTGGTGTTGAGTCCGCCGCACAGGCCCTTGTCGGTGGTGATGACCACGGCCCCCACGCTTTTCACTTCGTCACGCCGCGTCAGCAGCGGATGCTTGTATTCCGTGTTGGCGCGCGCCGCGTGCATCGTGATGTCGAGCAGGCGCTGGGCGTACGGCCGACCGCGCCGCATGCGCTCCTGCGCCTTCTTCATCTTCGAGGCAGCGACCATTTCCATCGCCTTGGTGATCTTGCGCGTGTTCTGCACGCTCTTGATCTTGAGGCGGATTTCCTTCGTTCCGGCCATGTCTGGTTCCTGTGCTGCGGACGACCCGGGGTCAGTACGCGCCGTTCTTCTTGAAGTCTTCGATCGCGGTCACGAGCGCCTTCTCGTCGTCGGCGTTCATGTCCTTGGTCGATTCGATGCGATCGAACAGGTCCCTGTACTTGCTCTTCACGTGGCTGCGCAGCGCCACTTCGAACGCCAGGGCACGCTTCACTTCGACGTCGTCGAAGTAGCCCTTGGTCACGCCGAACAGCGTGATCGCCTGCTCGGCCACCGATAGCGGCGAGTATTGCGGCTGCTTCATGAGCTCGGTGACGAGCTTGCCGCGCTCGAGCTGCTTGCGGGTCGCGTCGTCGAGGTCCGACGCGAACTGGGCGAATGCCGCGAGTTCACGGTACTGCGCGAGGGCGAGACGGACGCCGCCGCCCAGCTTCTTGATGACCTTTGTCTGTGCAGCGCCGCCGACGCGCGACACCGAGATACCCGCGTTGATGGCGGGACGGATGCCGGCGTTGAACAGGTCGGTCTCGAGGAAGATCTGGCCGTCGGTGATCGAGATCACGTTGGTCGGGACGAACGCGGACACGTCGCCTGCCTGCGTCTCGATGATCGGCAGCGCGGTGAGCGAGCCGGTCTTGCCCTTCACGGCGCCCTTGGTGAACTTCTCGACATACTCCTCGTTGACGCGCGCGGCGCGCTCGAGCAGGCGGCTGTGGAGATAGAACACGTCGCCCGGATACGCTTCGCGGCCCGGCGGGCGGCGCAGCAGCAGCGAGACCTGGCGGTAGGCCCACGCCTGCTTGGTCAAGTCGTCATAAATGATCAGGGCATCCTGGCCGCGGTCGCGGAAGTACTCGCCCATCGTGCAGCCCGAGTACGGGGCGATGTACTGCATCGCCGCCGATTCGGACGCCGAGGCGGCGACCACGATCGTGTACGCCATCGCGCCGGTTTCTTCGAGCTTGCGTACCACGTTCGAGATCGTCGAGGCCTTCTGGCCGATCGCGACGTAGATGCAGATGAGGTCCTTGCCCTTCTGGTTGATGATCGTGTCGACCGCGACGGCAGTCTTGCCGGTCTGGCGGTCGCCGATGATCAGTTCACGCTGGCCACGGCCGATGGGGACCATCGCGTCGATGGACTTGAGGCCGGTCTGCACCGGCTGGCTGACCGACTTGCGCGCGATGACGCCCGGGGCCACCTTCTCGATGACGTCGAATTCCCTGGCGTCGATCGGGCCCTTGCCGTCGATCGGCTGGCCGAGCGAGTTGACGACACGCCCGATCAGCGCGGTGCCGACCGGCACCTCGAGGATGCGGCCGGTGCACTTGACCGTGTCGCCTTCCGAGATGTGCTCGTACTCGCCCAGGATGACCGCGCCGACCGAGTCGCGCTCGAGGTTGAGCGCGAGGCCGAAGGTATTCTTCGGGAACTCGAGCATTTCGCCCTGCATCGCGTCCTGCAGACCGTGGATGCGCACGATGCCGTCCGTCACCGACACGACGCTGCCGACGCTGCGGGCCTCGGTTGCGGCGGTGAAGTTCTGGATGCGTGCCTTGATCAGTTCGCTGATCTCGGAAGCCTTGATGGACATGTTGCCAATCCTCTGCAGGCCTGCCGCAATGCGCGGCGTGGGCCGTTGAATCGTTTTCGGTCGTCAGCCAGTCGTCAGTTCGACGTCGAGCCGCTGGAGCTTGTTCGCGATCGAGCCGTCGATGAGCAGGTCGCCCGAGCGCACCACCGCGCCGCCGATCAACGCAGGATCGACCGTGCAATGCAACCGCACGTCGCGGCGCAGTCGTGCGCGCAGGGCGCCTGCGAGGCGCTCGCGCTGGGCGGCGTTGAGTTCGGCGGCAGACACGACCTCGACGTCGGCGACGTTCTGGTGCTCGGCCGTCAGCTCGTCGAAGTGCGTGGCGATCTCGGGCAGGTAGCCGATGCGACCGTTCTCGGCGAGCAGGTCGAGGAACGCCCGTGCGTTCGCGTCGAGCGCGTCACCGCAGACGTGCGCCACCAGCTCCTTGAGCTGCTGCTTGCGCACGCCGGGGCTGTTCTGGAACGCCTCGAACTCGTCGCTCGAGACGATCGCGCGCGCCGTCCCGAGCCAGCCCGACCAGGCGTCGAGCACGTTCTTGTCCCGCGCGTGCGCAAAGGCCGCCTTGGCGTAGGGTCTCGCTACCGTGGCTCTCTCAGCCATGCGTTGTTACTCCAGGTCCCGTGGTCGCGGTGCCGAGGCCCTCAGGCCTTGGCGCCCTCGATTTCGCGGGCCAGTTGCTCGATCAGATCGGCGTGGGCCTTCGGGTCGATCTCGCGCTGCAGCAGGCGGGACGCGCCGGCCACGGCCAGGCTGGCCACGTCCTTGCGCAACTCGTCACGGGCGCGGGACTTTTCCTGCGCCGCGTCCTGCCGCGAGCCGTCGACGATGCGCTTGCCCTCTTCCATGGCGGTCGAGCGCGCTTCATCGACGATCTCGACCTCGCGCTTGTGCGCCTGGTCGACGATCTTCTTGGCCTGGTCGCGGGCTGCGTTGACGATCACCTGCGCTTCCCCGTGGGCGTTCTGCAACTCGTTCTGGCCGCGTTCAGCGGCAGCCAGACCTTCCGCGATCTTCTTCTGCCGGTCTTCGACAGCCTTGGTGAGAGGCGGCCAGATGAACTTCCAGGAGAACCAGATCAGGAAGAAGAACACCAACATCTGGCCGAGCAGCGTCGCATTGATATCCATGACGACGTCCTCGCGTGCAGCCGGTTAGCCGAAACGGGCGAGCAGCGGGTTCGCGAACGCGAAGAACATCGCGAGCGCAACGCCGATCAGGAACGCCGCGTCGATGAGGCCGGCGAGCAGGAACATGCGGGTCTGCAGCGTCGGGATCAGTTCGGGCTGGCGGGCGGCCGCCTCGAGGAACTTCGAGCCCATGATGCCGATGCCGATGCAGGCGCCGATGGCGCCCAGGCCGATGATCAGGCCGAGTGCGATCGCGGTGTAGCTCTGGACCTGTGCGATGAGCGCGAGGTTTTCCATCTGAATCTCCTGGCGGAAAGTGCGGTTGCAGTAAACGGGAAGGGAATGAAGGGAACTGCGGGCGCTGTCTCTAGTGGTGCTCGGTGGCCATCGCGGTGTAGACGACGGTGAGCATCGCGAAGATGAACGCTTGCAGCACGATGATCAGGATGTGGAAGATCGCCCAGCCGGTGCCCATGAGGAACTGGCCGAAGAAGCCGACGGTGCTGCCGATGGTCCACGTGAAGAAGCCGGCGCCGAGCAGCGCGATCAGCATGAACACGAGCTCGCCCGCGTACATGTTGCCGAAGAGTCGCATCGCCAGTGAGACGGGCTTCGACAGCAGCTCGACGAGGTTCAGCAGGAAGTTCGGGATCCACAGCAGCGGGTTGCCGCCGAACGGCGCGGTGAAGAGTTCGTGGACGTACCCGCCCACGCCCTTGGCCTTGACGCTGTAGAAGAGAACGACGGCCAGGACCGTCAGCGACATCGCGAACGTCGTGTTGGCGTCGGCCGTGGGCACCACGCGCCAGTAATGGATGCCGAACAGGCTCGCGACCTTGCCGGGCAGGTCGAGCGGCAGCAGGTCCATCGCGTTCA
>JBAVIQ010000109.1:0-1679 GCA_049687035.1 Steroidobacteraceae bacterium | reverse complement strand
CCCAGCCCTCGGCCCGCCTGAGGAGCCATTGCGCCGGGCGGCTGCCAAGCGGCCATTTCTTGGCCAAGTGCTCCGGCAGCGCCGACGCCATGTCGTAGATCACTGGCACACCGCGTCGACCGCGCGCGATCAAGGCGAGGAAAACCGACTCCTCGACGGCGTGTATGTACCGATAGCGGCCGCGGCGCAGTATCTGCAGCATCCGGCCGCCGATCTGCACATCAAAGAACACCTTGGTACCCGAAAAGCCCACGGGCATCGATTGCGCGCGCAGCAGGTTCCGAACCCTGTGAATGGTAGCCCCGGGCACGGCCACGTCGCGACCGATCGGCACGGTCAGCAGGTCGGCCGGCATGCCAAGGTCGTGCAGCGCCAGCAGGACGTAACGCACTGCAATCGGCGTACCGCGATCTGCGTAGAAAGGTTGCGGCGCGACGAGCAGGACACGGTCCGCGACTCTCGTTTCTGTGCTCATGCGAACGTTGCGCCCCGGCTTCAGATCAACGGCCGCACGACGGCCCAATAGGACGAAGCTACGAAATTCAGGAGGCGTTGTGCGATGTCCTCCAACGGACTCGTGGTCAGCTCAGACCGGAACGGAATGCGTCCGCCTTTCAGGATCTCCCGGTCCGGAACCTTGCGATGCTTCTGGATGTGTCGGCGTCGCGCAACGATGCTCGGGAAACTGCGAACGATCCAGATCACCGCGTTGCCCCACTCGGTCCACCATCGCTTCTTGAGCACGACAGCGAACTGGGCCATCTCATAGAACGCGAAAAGAGGCGCCAGCAGGAGCAAAGTCCGCAGTGAATAGTTCTTGAGCACGAACAGCCAGCGGTTCCGGATCAGGTAGTAGACACGCCTCGTCGTATACGTACCGGTATGCCGGATCGAGAGCCCCTCTGTGCCCTTGCCGTGATAGCAAAGCGCCGTCGGAACCGAGAGGATCTCCGCGCCACGAGCGCGAACACGCACCCCGAAGTCGTGGTCCTCGAGCTGGTAGAAGAATTCCTCGTCGAACGTCACGTCAGCCGGCAATCGCGCACGATCCGCCAGGAAACAACACGTCACGATCGAGCCAACCTTGCGCACCGCCGGATCGAGTTCCGCGATACTGCGATTTTCGTCGAGCAAGGTCTGTATGCCGAGGAAATGACATTCCGCACCGTCGTACTGGACGGTGTCGCGTTGGTGTGCATAGACGACGGCCGCCGCGGCCAGCGCCGCCCGCGGGTGGCTCGCCATTGCGCCGACCAGTTCGTCAACGCAGGCCGCCGTCAGCGCAACGTCGTTGTCGATGAACAAGATGAGGTCCGAGGCTGCCTCGCGCAAACCGGCATTGCGCGCGCCGCCTGCGCCCAGGTTCGTACCGAGCCGGACGACACGGAATGGTGGAAAGTGACGTTCGACCGTCTCGACGCTGCCATCTGTCGAGCCGTTGTCGATGACCAGCATTTCTCCAAAGCGGTCGGTCAGCGGGCAAGCCGCCTCGAGCGCGTCTGGCAGGACGTTGGCTCCGTTGTAATTGATCACGCAGAGGGTTGGCCTGGTGTCGTTTGATTTCTTATTCTGCATCAGGGCTGGTATCCACACTTCCGGCGGTCCCACTGGAAACCGTACGACCGGAAGTCGAAAGGACAGTCACAATCAATTGTATCCCATTGAGCTAAAAGTAGAAT
>JBAVIQ010000108.1:0-2206 GCA_049687035.1 Steroidobacteraceae bacterium | reverse complement strand
GCGGCAACCAGAATCGGGGCAACGAATGCACCGGCGCCGTTCACGAGTATCAAGGTGCTGCTTGCGCCAAGCCTCGCATCGGCCGGCACGTGATCGTTGACGTGGGCCGAGCTCAGCGAATACAGGGTCAGGCTCATGCCACCGTACGCCGCCACCATGGCGAAGAAACCGACCCGCGAGATTTCCTCCAGCCACCAGGCGCCACTTGCACCGACAGCCGCCAGCAAGCAGACGGCGATAACGACCTTGCGCCGGTCCATCCGGTCGGACATGCGCCCGACAGGCAACTGGGTCAGGCAGCCCGCGAGAATGGCGGCGGCCATGAACAGTGAGACCTCGAGCGTCGTGAACCCGTTGCCGTCGGCGTAGAGGGCCCCCAGCGAGAACAGGCAGCCCGAGACAGCGCCAGACATCGCCACGCCGACCACCCCGAGCGGCGAGCTGCGGAACAGGTCGCGCAGGCGCACCCGCACCGGCACGCTGAATTCGGGCGCCGAACTCGCCGTCAGTGCCATCGGTATCATCGCGACCGATATCAGTATCGATACCAGGATGAACAGCACGGTGCTGCGCGGATCGGCCAGGTTGAGCAGCAACTGCCCGAGGCCGAGCCCTGCATAGCAGACGAGCATGTACAGCGACAGCAGCAGGCCGCGATGCTCATTGCCGACGCGGTCGTTCAGCCAGCTCTCTGCAACGATGTAGATGCCCGCAAAGCAGAATCCGAAGACGATGCGAACCAGCGTCCAGGGCAACGGTGCGACGAATACACCCTGCAGCAGGATCAGCACCGAAGCGAGCGAGGTAAGCGCGGCAAAGACGCGGATGTGGCCGACCGACCTGACCAGGGCGGGCGTCATCAACGACCCGGCCATGTAACCAAGGTAGTACGCCGCCAGCATGACGCCCGCGAGCAGGATGGGAAATCCCTCGAGGCTTGCTCGCAGGCCGACCAGTGTGCCCTGCAAGCCAGCGCCAAGCATCAGCAGCGCCATGCCGAGCAGCAGGGTCCAGGTCGCGGCCAGTGCAGTGCGCATGCGTAGTCTTCGGCGGGAGCGGCGGCGACTATAGCAGGATCGCGTCAGCGACCCGCGGCGCGACCCGCGGCGCGACCCGAATCGGCAGAGAATGCGAAAGCCGATTGCACGCGACGGATTCAGCCCTGATGATTATCAGGCGCCTGCCTCTCGACTGGCACTTCACTCCGCTGCTCGTCGCCTGCAAAAAGCGGCAGTTCCTCAGTCCGCCCCGGCCTGGGCCTGGTAACCCGCTCTTGCTGCCTCGATGTCAGATACCACCATTCCTCCGCACCATCATCCCGTTCGGTACGCCTTGCCCCTATTTCGTGCAGGAACTGCCGGATCGCCTCGTCCGAGTAACCGCCCACCGATTTCTTGAGCGCCTCGAACGAGCGTTCGACGTAGCGCCTGTGATTGAGCATCTCGGCGAGGATCGCCTTCACCATGTCGGCACTCTTGTTCTTCAGAGTGAACATTTCCCTGTCGTGCGCAAACTGCCGGCTCTGCTGAATCCAGTTGACCACCCCGGTGATGCCAGCTCCGACAGCGACGCCGATCAATGCCCACATAGCGTCTGCCACGACGTTTCTCCTTGCATCAGGAAGTCTGATCGGTGTGACGTCAGCCTTACCCTTGCGTCGACGGCGGTGGGCCGCTCGGAACGTAGACAACTGCGTCGCCCTGGTAGGCGCGCGTGTACCAGTTCGAGCCGCACTGGTAGAAGTTGACCCCGTTCGCAACCGTGATCCGGGCCTCGCAGGGGAGCGACGCCAAGGCCGTGACCTGGGTGACGTTGGTAACGTTCGTTACCGTGGTCGTCTCGTCGTCATCGTCATCGTCCGCCGCGGCGACGACCATGCCCACCGTCGCGCCGACGACCATCACTTCGGCCCAATCGTCGTCGTACCAGTCGTTGTCGTAGTAGTACCCGCCGTGCCCGTCCCAATCCTCGTAGTAGTCCTGCCGATCCTCCCGGGCCTCGTCGGCATGCTGCTGCCAGTCCTCGCGCGCCTCGTCGCGATTGTCCTGTCGGTCGCCCTGGCTCTCCTTGCGGTCTCCCTGGCGATCAGCCGGCGCGCCCTGCTGCTTTGCGGATCGGTCCGCTCCGCTCGTCGTCGATCGAGTCGGCTGGGATGCCGGCCGCTGGGCCGGGGCCGCCTGCCGGGTCGACGGCTGCGCCGATCGCT
>JBAVIQ010000107.1:0-6524 GCA_049687035.1 Steroidobacteraceae bacterium | reverse complement strand
GACCAGGGTGTGCCGCCGTATCGCGGCCGCGGCTGAATTCGCGGCGAATCCGGCATGGTATGATCGCGGCTCTCCAATGGTGGCTCGCGTCGGATCCCTCGCGACGGCCAGCCGCAAACCCCGCCAGGCCCGGAAGGGAGCAACGGTAGCGGCCACGCCGGGTGCCGGGGGTATTCTGGCGCGGGCCGCCGCCCGATCCAGAGCCCATCCACCACCCGAGCGAAACGCAGAGCACCCACTCGCCCGATGAGCTACCTCGTCCTCGCCCGCAAATGGCGCCCGCGCACGTTCGACCAGCTCGTCGGCCAGGACCACGTCCGCCGCGCGCTCACGAACGCACTCGATTCCGGCCGCATCCACCATGCATTCCTGTTCACGGGCACGCGGGGCGTGGGCAAGACGACCATCGCGCGCATCTTCGCGAAGTCGCTCAACTGCGAGAAAGGCGTCTCGTCGACGCCTTGCGGCCAGTGCCCGGCCTGTGTCGACATCGACGCCGGCCGCTTTGTCGACCTGCTCGAAGTCGACGCGGCTTCGCGCACCAAGGTCGACGACACCCGTGAGCTGCTCGACAATGTGCAGTACTCGCCGGCGCGTGGGCGCTACAAGGTCTACCTGATCGACGAAGTCCACATGCTCTCGACGCACTCCTTCAACGCGTTGTTGAAGACGCTGGAGGAGCCGCCCCCGCACGTGAAGTTCCTGCTCGCGACCACGGATCCACAGAAGTTGCCGGTAACGGTGCTGTCGCGCTGCCTGCAGTTCCACCTGCGACGGCTGCCGCTGCCGCTCATCTACGACCGTCTTGCGCAGATCTCCGCAGCCGAGAAGGTCGAATTCGAGCCAGCCGCGCTGCGTGCGATTGCGCGCGGCGCCGAGGGCAGCATGCGCGATGCGCTGTCGCTGCTCGACCAGGTGCTCGCGTTCGGCGGCGGCCGCGCCATGGAAGCGGAAGTGCGCACGCTGCTCGGCACGCTCGACCGCAAGCACGTGCAGGGCATCCTGACGGCGCTGGCCGAGAAAGACGGCGCGGCACTGATGCAGCAGGCCGCGCACCTCGACGAGCGCGCGCCGGACTATCACCAGGCGCTCGGCGAATTGTCGGGCGCCATCCAGCGCATGGCGCTGCTGCAGGCGCTGCCGGACCTGCCTCCCGGCGACGACGAGGACGAAGACAAGCTGCTCGCGGAACTCGCCGCAAAGTTCACGGCGGAAGACCTGCAGTTGCTCTACCAGATTGCGATCAATGCGCGCCGCGATCTCGACTACGCGCCGGATGCGCGCGCGGGTTTCGAAATGGCGTTGCTGCGCATGCTCGCGTTCCGTCCGCAGGGGTTGCCGCCGGCTGCGGCGACGACCGGTGGCGGGGCGGGCGTGGCGCGGGCGACAGCTGCCGCACGACCCGCGAGTGCACCGTCACGTCCCGCGCCAGCGGCGGGTACGCGGGTAGCGGTGAGTGCGCCGGCAGCGGAGTCCAACTGGGATGCAGTCGTCGCCGCGCTGGGACTGCAGGGCACGGCCAAGCATTTCGCCGCGAACTGCGTGATGCTCGAACGCAAGGCCGGTCTCGTCCGGCTGCGTCTCGACCCGGCTGGAGACTCATTCCGTCGGCCGCAGATCGAGAGCCGCCTGGCCGAGGCGCTGTCGCAGCATTACGGCGAGACGATTCGCCTCGAGATCACGCAGGCCGAGGCGCCCGGAGAAATCTTCACGCCCGCCAAGCGCGATGCGGTTGCGGCCGAAGACCGGCAGCGCGCCGCGGAACAGTCGATCGACAGCGATCCCGCCGTGCGCGCGATGCGCGAAGTGTTCGGCGCGACGGTTCGACCCGGCTCGGTGAAGCCGCTCAACTGAGCGCGCGTCACTCTTCACTAATCACCCTCACTTCTGCGAGACGCACATGATGAAAGGCGGCATCGGCAACATGATGAAGCAGGCGCAGGCGCTGCAGGCGAACATGCAGAAGGCGCAGGCGGAGATTGCGGCCTTGGAAGTCGTCGGCGAGTCCGGCGGCGGCATGGTCAAGATTACGATGAACGGCAAGCACGAGGCGCGGCGCGTGCAGATCGACCCGAGCGTGGCGCTCGATGATCGCGAGATGATCGAGGACCTGGTAGCGGCCGCGATCAACGACGCGGCGCAGCGCGTCGAAGCCGCGACGCAGCAGCGCATGTCGAGCGTCATGGGCGGCATGAACCTGCCCCCGGGCTTCAAGATGCCGTTCTGAGCGGCGCGCCAGAGCCCCACCCATGCTCTATCCGCCTTCACTCAGCCGGCTGATCGAAGCCTTCCGCTGCCTGCCCGGCGTCGGTCCCAAGTCGGCGCAGCGGATGGCGTTTCACCTGCTGGAGCGCGACCGCAACGGCGGCAGCGAGATCGCTGTGTCGGTCGCCAATGCCATGGCAAAGCTCGGCCACTGCCAGCGCTGCCGCATGTTCGCCGAAGGCGAACTGTGCCCGGTGTGCGCTTCGACGGGTCGCGATACTTCGCTGCTCTGCGTGGTGGAATCGCCGGCCGACGTGGTCGCGATCGAGCAGACCGCGAGTTTCCGCGGCTGCTATTTCGTGCTGATGGGCCACCTGTCGCCGCTCGATGGCGTCGGCCCGGCCGAGATCGGTATCGGCGATTTCGAGAAACTTCTGGGCGAAGGCGCGGTCAAGGAAGTGATCCTCGCCACCAACCCCACCGTCGAGGGCGAGGCCACGGCGCATTTCCTGGCCGAGGTCGCAGCGCGGTTCGGCTTGCGCGCATCGCGTATCGCGCACGGCGTGCCGGTGGGTGGTGAACTGGAATACGTCGACGGCGGCACGCTCGCGCACGCGCTGGCGGGCCGTACTCCGGCACTCTGACACCTGGGATGACGATGAGACACGCAGCGACGATTCGAATCGCACTGTTGGCCACGCTCGTGCTCGGAGCGTCACCCGCGGTTTTCGCGGCTGAGACTGCGCCGGCGCCAGCAGCAACGGCTGCTGCAACGCCCACGCCCGAAACTCCGTTCGATGCGGCGAGCCGGCTGTACCAGGCAGGCAAGCAGGCCGAGGCGCTGGTCATCCTGCAGCAGCTGGCCGAGGCGGGGGATGCGCGGGCGCAGTACCTGGTCGGCCTCGACCTGCTCGAAGGCAGGTACATCAAGCTCGATAACGCGCAGGGCTTCGCCTACCTGGTGCTCGCGACCGAGGACACGCAGTGGGGCGACCTGGTCGCGCCGCGCGCCCGCGAGGCCCGTGCGGTCGTCGAGCCGCAGCTCTCCGGCCAGGACCTGATCCATGCGGATGCGTTGATCGCTGCTTACAAGCAGCGGAAGAAGTAGTCTCAGGCTTTCGCTTCGTTCGCCAGGAACAGCCAGGTTTCGACGACGGTATCGGGATTGAGCGACATGCTCTCGATGCCCTGGTCGAGCAGCCAGCGCGCCAGGTCGGGGTGGTCGGACGGCCCCTGGCCGCAGATGCCGATGTACTTGCCGGCCTTGCGACATGCCGTGATCGCCATCGAGAGCATGGCCTTCACCGCGTCGTCGCGCTCGTCGAACAGCCGCGCGATGATTGCCGAATCCCGGTCGAGGCCGAGCGTGAGCTGGGTCATGTCGTTCGAGCCGATCGACATGCCGTCGAAGAACTCGAGGTAGCGATCCGCCAGTACTGCGTTGGTCGGGATCTCGCACATCATGATGACCTTGAGGCCGTCCTCGCCGCGCTTCAGGCCGTTGGCCGCGAGCAGGCCGACCACCTGTTCTGCTTCCTTCAGCGTGCGCACGAAGGGCACCATCACCCAGACGTTCTTGAGTCCCATCTGCTCGCGCACGCGCTTCAGCGCGCGGCATTCGAGCTCGAAGCAGGGGCGGAAGCCTTCGTCGACATAACGTGCGGCGCCGCGGAACCCGAGCATCGGGTTCTCTTCGACGGGTTCGTACTTGCGGCCGCCAATGAGATTGGCGTACTCGTTCGACTTGAAGTCCGAGAGGCGCACGATCACGGGCTCGGGCGCAAACGCGGCAGCGATCGTGCCGATCCCCTCGCAGAGCTTCTCGACGTAGAACTCGACCGGGTCGGAGTAGCCGGCCATCTGGCGCCGGATCGTGTCGCGCAGGTCGGGTTCGAGCGAATCGAACTCGAGCAGCGCTTTCGGGTGCACGCCGATCATGCGGTTGATGATGAATTCGAGCCGGGCCAGGCCGACGCCCTTGTTCGGGATCGCGGCGAAGTCGAACGCCCGGTCGGGATTGCCGACGTTCATCATGATCTTGACGGGCAGGTCGGGCAGCGAGTCGAGTTCGATCTGCGACTGGCTGAACTCGAGCTGGCCGTCGTAGATGTACCCTGTGTCGCCCTCGGCGCACGAGACGGTGACGGGCTGGCCTTCCTTGATCTTCTTCGTCGCGTCGCCGCAGCCGACGACGGCGGGGATGCCCAGTTCGCGCGCGATGATCGCGGCATGGCACGTGCGGCCGCCACGGTTCGTGACGATCGCCGACGCGCGCTTCATCACCGGCTCCCAGTCCGGGTCGGTCATGTCGGCGACGAGCACGTCGCCGGTTTCGACGCGTGCCATCTCGCGAATGTCGCGGATGACGCGGGCTGGACCAGCGCCGATGCGCTGGCCGATGCTGCGGCCCGTCGCGAGCACCGGTCCTTTCTGCTGGAGCGTGTAGCGCTGGATGGTGCGGCCGGCACGGCTCTGGACCGTCTCGGGTCGTGCCTGCAGCACGTAGATCTTGCCGGTGTCGCCGTCCTTGCCCCATTCGATGTCCATCGGGCAGCCATAATGATCTTCGATGATCAGCGCCTGCTGCGAAAGTTCGATGAGGTCCGCGTCACTGATGCAGAAGCGCATGCGGTCCGCTTCGGGGACGTCGACGGTGAGCACGCGCTTCTCGGCCTGGGCCGCCGGCGCATAGATCATCTTGATCGCCTTGGCGCCAAGCGTGCGCCGCAGGATCGGCTGGTGGCCGTCGCGCAGCGCCGGCTTGTACACGTAGAACTCGTCCGGGTTGACGGCGCCTTGCACGACGGTTTCACCGAGGCCGTAGGACGCGGTGACGAACACGACGTCGCGGAAGCCCGAATCGGTATCGAGCGTGAACATGACGCCGCTCGCGCCGACGTCGCTGCGGACCATGTACTGGATGCCGGCCGAGAGCGCGACCAGCGAGTGATCGAAGCCCTGGTGCACGCGGTAGGAGATCGCACGGTCGTTGAACAGCGACGCGAAGACTTCGTGCACGGCCCGGACGACGTTTTCGGCGCCGCGCACGTTGAGGAAGGTTTCCTGCTGGCCGGCGAACGAGGCTTCCGGCAGGTCTTCGGCCGTGGCGGACGAGCGCACCGCGACCGCGACATCGGCGCGGCCATCGCACATGCGGACATAACCGTCCACGATAGCCTGCTGCAGTTGCGGCGGGAAAGGCGTGGAAAGGATCCAGTCCCGGATGCGGGCGCCGGTCTCGGCGAGCTTCGCGACGTCGTCGACGTCGAGCGCATCGAGCTCCTGCTTGATGCGGGCGGCGAGGCCCTTGTGCGCGAGAAATTCGCGGTAGGCGTCGGCGGTGGTCGCGAAACCGTCCGGCACGCTGACCCCCAGCCGCGCCAGGTTCGAGATCATCTCGCCGAGGGAGGAATTCTTGCCGCCGACTGCAGCCACGTCGTGGCGGCCGAGGCTGGAAAAGGGCAGGGTGTAAGGACGCACGAGCGACCCCTTGCTAGGTCAACGGACTAGGTGAAACACTGCGCACAATTCTGTGCCCTGGGAACCGCCGTGCCGATGAGTCGCCGAACGGTATTTTTCGTATCTGACCAGACCGGCGTGACAGCCGAGACGATGGGGCACAGCCTGCTCACGCAATTCGAGGGCCAGGAATTCCGGCAGGTGACTCTGCCATTTATAGCCAGTGTTGACAAGGCAGAGGAAGCCGTAAGAAAGATCAACGCGACCGGTCACGAAGATGGCTGGCGGCCCATCGTTTTCAGCACTTTGGTGAAGGAGGACCTGCGCCGCGTCGTCAAGGCCAGCAACGGCCTGTTCCTCGATTTCTTCGACGCATTTCTCGGTCCGCTCGAGGGCGAACTGATGGTCAAGTCGAGCGAGCGGGCCGGTCGCGCGCACGGCATTGCTGACCAGCTCGTCTACAGCACGCGCATCGAGGCCACGAACTTCGCGCTGGCGGCGGATGACGGCGCGATCACTGCGGACTACGAGCGCGCCGACGTGATTCTCATTGGCGTGTCGCGCTCGGGCAAGACCCCCACGTGCATCTACATGGCCATGCAGTACGGCGTGTTCGCGGCCAATTATCCCTTCACCGAAGACGATTTCGACGGCAAGCAGTTGCCCGCGTCGGTGCGTGGCTACACGCCCAAGCTGTTCGGGCTCACGATCGCGCCGTTGCGTCTGCAGCAGATCCGCAACGAGCGCCGGCCCGGCAGTCGCTACGCCTCAATCTCGCAGTGCGAGTTCGAGGTGCGCAGCGCCGAAAACCTGTTTCACCGTCACGGCATTCCGGCGATCGACACGACGGAGTGCTCGAT
>JBAVIQ010000106.1:0-2207 GCA_049687035.1 Steroidobacteraceae bacterium | reverse complement strand
CCGTGGACCCTGCCTTCCTTGGTCTGCACGAACAGCGTCGCTTCGCCGGCTGCAATCGTTGCCCGCGCCGGAGCCACGAGCATGGCCGTGCAGATCAGGCTGCCGAGGAAGGCCCAAGAAACGTGCCGTGCCGCGAATCGAAGCATGAGTGCCACCGTTGCCTGAATGTCGTTCTGCTCTGTCGCGATGCCGGGTCAGCCGCGGGTCTTCCTGCGCAGCGCATCCCAGCTCGCGTCGCCGGTCCAGCCGCCGTCGACGGGCAGGCTGACGCCGTTAACGAATGCGCTGGACTGATTGTCGGCGAGGAACGCAATTGCCGCCGCCACGTCGGCCGGTCGTGCAAACCGGGCCATCGGCACGCGATCGATGATGTCGTCGTCGGTGTACGCGCCCGAGCCCATGTCCTTGATGTCCATTTCGGTCTTGATCCAGCCGGGACACACGGCATTGACGCGCACGCCGCGACCACCCCATTCACTGGCCAGCGTGCGCGTGAGACCGATCAGGCCGTGCTTGGAGGCGTTGTATGCCGCGCGATGAATGACGCCGCCCAACCCCGCGACCGAGGCCACGTTGACGATGCTGCCGGACCGACGCGAGAGCATCTGCCGTCCCAGGTGCTTGCAGAGCAGGAAGGGTCCGAGCAGGTTCACGTTCAGTACGCGCTGCCACTGTTCGGCGGTGGTGTCCTCGGCCGGCATGATCATGCTGATGCCCGCGTTGTTCACGAGCACGTCTGCCGCGCCGTAAGCCCGGGCCACCCGGGCCGCGAGCGATTCGACGAACGACTCGGACGAAACGTCGCCCACGATACCCTCGACCTTGCCGCCCCCGGCCCGCACGCAGGCAACCGGACCGTCGAGCGGCTGCACGTCCGTCATCACCACCTGGTAGCCGAGCGTCGCAAGGAGTTGCGACGTCTCGAAACCGACACCCTGCGCCGCACCCGTCACGACGGCCACCTTGATGCTCATGCTCTGGTCACCTGTTCGACCCCGCGGGTTGCCGCAGGACATGGCCCGATTCTGCCGCAAGACCATTCTTGCTGAAGGGACAAATTCATTCAGTGGCGCAACGATACGATGCAGTTACACTCGGCGCTCGGACGGGGGGAGCCGGAAGAACATGCAGCAGAATTCGTCTTTGCTCGGACGGGCACCGGCTGGCCTCGTGGTCATGCTGTCTCTCGCCCTGATGATCAATTACATCGACCGCGGCGCGATCGCCACGGCCGCGCCTTTGCTGCAGGACGAACTCAAGCTGTCGCCGAGCGAGATCGGCTGGGTGCTCGCTGTCTTCTATTGGGCATACGCGCCATTGCAGCCGGTCATGGGTTGGCTGGCCGATCGCATCGGGCCGGCCATCGTCCTGGCTGGCGGATTTGCACTGTGGAGCCTCGCCACGGCCGCGACCGGCCTCGTCTGGGGCCTGGCGTCGCTGGTCGTGCTGCGCCTGCTGATGGGAACCGGCGAAGCCACGTTCTACCCGAGTGCACTGAGCCTGCTGGTCCGCAACGTGCCGCCGACACAACGGGCCCTCGCCACCGCGACCATGCAGTTCGGCGCCGTGCTGGGCCCGGCGATCGGCACGCTGCTCGGCGGCATGATCATGCTGCACTTCGGCTGGCGTGCGATGTTCGTCGTGATGGGGTGCGCCTCGTTGACCTGGCTGTTCTTCTGGGGTCGCCGCATGCGGGCTGAGCGGTTGCAGCAGGCGTCGTTCGCCGTCACGACGGCGGCGGACGAGCCTGATGACAACCCGTCGTACAGCGTCATCCTGCGCCAGCGCGCGCTGTGGGGCGGCGTGCTGGGCACGTTCTGCTCCAACTACGCGTTCTATTTCGTGTTCTCGTGGCTGCCGTTGTACCTCGTCAAGGAACGTGGGCTGACGCTCGAGATGATGACGTACGCGACGACCGCGTTTTACATCGCCGACGGCGCGAGCATCCTGCTCGTGGGGTACATGCTCGACCGTTGGGTCCGTCGCGGCGCCAGCTTCAATCGCGCGTACAAGACGGCGCTGGCGATGAGTTGCGCGGGCGTGGGCCTGTGTCTCATCGGCAGCACGCTCGTGACGGGCCTCGTCGCCGCGTCCCTGATCCTGCTGCTGACCGGCGTGATGGACGGCTTCAACAGCCCCTCGAATCCTTCGGTCACCCAGACCTTTGCCGGACCCCGCGCCACGGGGCGCTGGATGGGCATCCAGAA
>JBAVIQ010000105.1:0-20462 GCA_049687035.1 Steroidobacteraceae bacterium | reverse complement strand
GTCGAACGTCCCGTCGATTGCATCATTCTCGGCACGGGATTCGTCGTCGATCCGCGCATCTACATGCAGGGCTTCCCAGTTACGGGATTGCCCGGTCACGAGCTGGCCCGTGACTGGCAGGCGGGGGCCGAGGCGTACTACGGAATTTCGGTCACGGGTTACCCGAACCTGCATCAGCTGGTCGGGCCGAATACCGCGCTCGGGCACAACTCGATCATCTTCATGATCGAGGCGCAGGTGCATTACGTCTGTGATTGCCTGCGCGCGCTGCGCGCACGCGGCGCGGATTACCTCGACGTGCAGCTGGCCGCGCAGGCGCAGTTCAACGAACGCATCCAGCACGCACTGAAGGACACCGTCTGGAGTTCCGGGTGCCGCAGCTGGTACCAGCAGGCCGACGGCCGCAACTTCACGATCTGGCCGTACTCGACCTGGCGCTACTGGCTGCAGACACGCAAGGTCGATGCTGCCCAGTATCGGTTCGGCCGGGCGCAGAAGAGCACGGCCGCCAGTCACGTGGGTGGCCACGTGGACTGACGACCGCGCCCGGGGGGTGGTCAGAATGAATACTTGGTCGTGAACTGCAGCCGGTCGAGTGAGCCGTCGTCGCCATTCTCGAGCTCGCGCACGGCGTGGCGGAACTCCGCGCCGATGTCGAGCTTCGGCAGAGGCGTGTACCAGGTGTTGACCGTCCAGCTCTCGCTCGACTTGTTGACCTTGCCGCCGGTGTAGTCGGCGTCGTTGTCGTAGTCGCCCATCGCGAAGTAGACGCTGCTGCGCCACTTGTCGGACCACACGTGGCGATACGCGATGGAACCTGCGAAGCTGTCAATCGTCTCCAGGTCGGCATCGCTGCCGTTGCTGGTGAGCACGGCGTCCGTCGTGAAGTTCAGGCCCACGTAGCGGCCGAGGTTGCCGCCCAGCAGCATGAAGCGGATGTCGTCCTTGCCGATCATGAACTTGCCCGACAGGCTGCCGGCCGCCGACCAGGTGCTCGCGTCGATTTCTGCCAACGCCCCGCTGGCGACCCGCTCGTACTTAAGTTCGCGCGCAAGGCCAGCGACGGCGATGTGGCCCCACGTGCCCTTCCAGGCGTAGCGGGCGGTGAGGTCCGGGATGGAGCTGTCGTCGGTCTCGACGATCCAGGCCGTGGAGTTGGGATCCGCCGGGCCACCAAAAGGCGTCATGGTGGTCTGCGGATTCTCGACAGCGAGCGAGAACCCGCCCTTCGTGTAGCGGACCTGCGGTTGCCGCACGAACACCGTGCCGTCCGTCGAGCCGATGAAGTCCACGGAGTCGGGCAGCGCCGCGACATCCTGGAAGTTTGACCAGGTCTGGCCGACCAGCCACTCGCGCCACTGCACGTACGCATGGCGCAGGACCGGGGCATAAGTGTTCGTGACCCGCTGGTTGCCCGTGGCCGAGCCGAAGAAGTCGATCTCGAACCGGGTCGAGAGCTTGTCGCCGCCGGCGAGCAGGGTGTCGGTGCCGAAGTTGATGCGCGTCTGCTTCGCGTGCGCGTCGAAGTCCGTCCCTTCGTCCGGCTGGCCAATCGGCGTCGCAGCCGGGACGTAGTAGTCACGCGAAGGCGTGTTTTCCGTGAGTTCGCCGTCGGAAGCATTGGTCCAGAGGCCGTCGACCTTGGCGTAGCCCGTGAGTACGAAACTCGTGCCGGGCGCTGCGTTCGGCAGGATCGTCCCGGACTGGATGGCCTTCGCATCGGGTTTCGCGGGTGCCGCGACTGGTGCGGCAGCGACCGTGCCTGCGGCAGCGGGCGCAGCCTTCTTCTCTGCCACCAGTTGCTGGACGAGCTGCTCGAGTTGCGCAACGCGAGCTTCGAGTTCCTTTTCCTTCGCGGTCTCCGCGCCGGCTAGCGTGGACGCGCTGATGAGCGCGAGGCCGAGCGCGACTGCGATCGAGCGGCGCAGCGTGTTTGATGGACGGCGCAGGTGCTGGGCGTGCGACATGGACGGAATCCCCCGGATGAGTCGTGCGATGCGGCGATCGTGAGCCGTTGCAGCGGGCATGGATATTCGCCTTTGGTCGCAGTGGTGAACCGTTGGATAGACCAGGTCTCGCGTGTACTCTGGCGGCCGATGTCACGTCAGATCATCGTCGCCGACGACCATCCGCTGTTTCGAGAGGCGATGAAGGCCGCGGTCGGCCGTCTCGATCGTGGCGTCCGATTCGTCGAAGCGGATTCCGTGGCAGCGATGCTCGCCGCCGCCGAAGCGAATCCCGGCGCGGACCTGCTGCTGCTCGATCTCAACATGCCGGGTGCGCACGGCTTCAATGCGCTGGCCCACGTGCGCGGCAGCCGGCCCGAGCTACCCGTCGTCATCGTTTCCGCAGACGATGACCCCCAGACGATCGCCGCGTCGCTGCGCTTTGGCGCGCAGGGGTTTATCCCGAAGTCGACGGAGGCCGGCCAGATCGGCCAGGCCATTGAGGCCGTGCTGGCCGGGGAAATCTACACGCCGCCGGGCTACCAGCCGCCACGCGCTCCGACCACTTCCGTCGAAGAACTCGAGATCGCGCACCGCGTCGCCGATCTGACGCCGCAGCAATTCCGCGTGCTCGGCATGCTGTGCGCGGGCCTGCTCAACAAGCAGATCGCCTACGACCTCGACGTTTCGGAAGCGACGGTGAAAGCACACGTCACGGCGATCCTGCGCAAGCTCGGTGTGACGACTCGGACGCAGGCCGTGCTCGCGGCAGGCCGGCTCGCCGTGGATCGCGCCAGCGTCAAGCCGCCACCCGAAGAACTCGACTAACCGCGGCTTGCCGTGGCGAGCAACGCGCCTAGCAGCCCGCGCAGTGCGGCGGGCTTCACCGGCTTGCGCAGCACCTTGTAGCCGAGCACGCGCGCGCGTTCCGCGACTTCTGCACTGTGGTCGGCCGTCACAAGAGCGGCCGGCGCGTGCGGTGCGCCTCCGATGCGCAGCGACTGCAGTAATTCCAGCCCGTCGCAACTGTCATCGCCCAGCCGGTAGTCTGCCAGGACGACGTCGGGCGAGTACTGCGTGAAAGCGCGGCGAGCCTCCTCGGCCGTGCTCGCCCGCAGCACCCGCACGCCCCAGCGTTCGAGCAGCGTTTGCATGCCGTCGAGGATCGCTGTCTCGTTGTCGACGCAGAGCACGGTGCCGCCGACGAGGCTCGCGGGGGAGGCCGGCACCGGCTCACCCGCGTGTGCCGGTGCCGCGGACGGCCTCTCGGTGGCTTCGAGCCGCACGCTGAACATCGATCCCCGACCGACATCCGAGCGCAGGCTGAGGTCGAGGTGCAGCACCCGCGCGATGCGGTCGCAGATGGCCAGACCGAGTCCGAGTCCTTTCTCACCCCAGGGCGAAGGTCGGTCGAGCCCGCGGAATTCGTCGAAGATCACTTTGCGGTGTTGCTCGGCGATGCCGGGCCCGGTGTCCCAGACCTGCACCTCGACGTGCGCCCCGTGACGCCGGCAGCCAACGACCACGCCACCGCGCTGCGTGTAGCGGAGAGCATTCGACACCAGGTTCTGCAGCAGGCGCCGCAACAGCACGCGGTCACTTCGCACGTGCAGGCGTGTGCGACGGATGTGCATCCGCAGGTGACGTCGCGCTGCAACCGGGGAAAACTGCCGTTCGAGGTCGGCGAATACCTCGTCGAGGGCGAACACCGTGAACTCGGCTCGCATCGAGCCGCTTTCGAGGCGCGCGATATCGAGCATGTCGTCGAGCACTTCCTCGGCTGCCCGCAACGAGCCTTCGATGCGTCCGGCGATCTCGCGCACCGAACCCGCATCGTCCGGTGTTTCGCTGAGCGCGGACGCGAACAGGCGGGCGGCGTTCAGTGGCTGCAGCAGATCGTGGCTCGCGGCAGCGACGAACCGTGTCTTGGTGGCGTTGGCCTGCTCGGCGGCGAGCTTCGCGGCGGCTTCGGCCTGCAGCGCGATCGACAGTGCCTGAGTGCGTTCGGACACGCGCTGCTCGAGCGTCTGCTTGGCCTCGAGCAGTTGCTGTTCGTTGTTCTTGAATTCGGTGATGTCCGTGTAGGTCGTGACAAAGCCGCCGCCCGGCATCGGTTGGCCACGGATCTCGTACACCCGCCCGTTGCGGCGCTTGCGCTGGATCACGTAGCGCGTGCCGGCCCGCATGTGGTCGATGCGCTTGCGAATCTGCGCTTCGGGATCGGTGTCGCCGAACTCGCCGCGCAGCGCGTTCCAGCGGATCAGGTCGGCGACGGGACGGCCGATGTGCACCATCTCCGGCGGATATTCGAACATTTCCAGGTAACGGCCGTTCCAAGCGACGAGGTGGGCCTCGCCGTCGGCCACTGCTATGCCCTGCGCCACGTTTTCCATCGTCGCCTGCAGCAGCTGCCGACTGAAGCGCAGTTCCTGCGAGGTTTCGTCGAGCAACTCGGCCACTTCCTCGGCGGCCAGGCCGCGTCCGCGCAATGCATGCGTGAACATGAGCCGGGCCGACGACGCACCGATCGCGCCGGCAAGCACGCGCTCCATGTGCTGCATGAGGCCGCGATCGGCCGGGTCCGAGTGCCGGGGCAGCGGTCGCAGCGTTTGCAGGAAGTAATCGCGCAGCGAGGTTTCCGCCGCCGCGTTGCCGACGATGCGTTCCGCGATCGCCAGCACATCGCCGACTCTTGCGCTCGATATCGCCGGCGCTGCCGGCGAGGGCAGTGCGGGGCGCACGAACTGGGTGGCGGCCATGCGGTCTCGCAGCGATACCCGACCCAGCAGCGACAGCCCGACCAGGACCACGACGTTGCCGGCCAGCGCGATCAAGGCTCCGCTGGTGACCGGGCTCATGTGGGCGAGCAGGGATCCTTCGTAGAGAAACCTGAAGCCCCCATACGCGCCGAGGCTGGCCGTGCCCGACAGACCCCCCGGACTGAAGTTCGGCAGCAGCAGGGTGTACGTCCACAGCACGAATCCCGTCGCGAGGCCCCAGAACACGGCGCTGCGAGTGGCGCGTCGCCAGTACAGTCCGGCGAGGATCGGCGGCGCGAACTGCGCCACGGCGGCGAATGCGAGCAGGCCGATCGAGGCGAGGCTGGCGGGCACGACCGTGTTGTGGTGATAGGCGTAGGCGAGCAATGCCAGCAGCAGGATCGAGACGCGACGCAGCCACAGCACTACACGGCCGATGTCGCTGCCTTCCGTCGGCTTCAGCCATCGACTGCGCCAGAGCGCTGGCATTACCAGGTCGTTCGTGATCATCGTCGCGAGCGCGATGCTCGACACGATCACCATCGCCGTCGCGGCCGACAGCCCGCCGAGAAACGCGATAATGGCAAGCGACGGGGCGTTGCTCGTCATCGGCAGCGTGAGCACCAGGAAATCGGGATTGCCTGCCGGCGTGAGCCCTGCACCAAGACCCGCCAGCACCACCGGCACGACCAGCAACGTGAACAAGGCGAGGTAGGCGGTGAACACGATGCGCGCGGTGCGCACGTCCTGTGGATCGGCGCATTCGACGATGCCGACCAGGAACTGCCGCGGCAGGCAGAAGATGGCTGCGGCTGCGAGCGCCGTCGTCATCAGGAAATCGGCGGGGAATGCGTGGGCAGGCGTGCCCAGTCGAGTCGCGGCCAGCGCCGGCGCAGCATCGAGGTGCAGCAAGGCGAAGGCGCCGACGGACGCAAACGCGACCAGCTTCACGATCGACTCGAACGCTATCGCCACCATCACGCCTTCGTGGTGCTCGGTGGCATCGAGCCGGCGCGTGCCGAAGAGGATGGCGAACGCCGCCATCATGAGCGCCACCCAGAGCGCCGTGTCCGCATACCACGCAGGGTTCGTGCCCGTCGCACCGGTCAGCACGTCGATGCTGGTGCCAACGGCCTTGTATTGCAGCGCGAGGTACGGCACGCCGGCGGTCAGGGCGATCACGGCAACGAGTGCGGCGAGGGTTGGGCTCTTGCCGAAGCGGGACGAAATGAGGTCGGCGATCGACGTGATGTTGTGGGCGCGGACGATCGCGATCAGCCGCTCAAGGAACGGCATCCCGAACAGCAGCACCAGCGCCGGGCCCAGGTAGATCGGGACGTACGTCCAGCCGTCGCGCACCGCAGTGCCCACGGCGCCGAAGAACGTCCAAGTCGTGCAGTAGACGCCGAGCGCCAGGCTGTAGATCCACGGCCGCAGGCGCGCGTGCCCCGGGTACACCGAACGACGCTCGCCGTAGAACGCGACGCCGAACAGCACCAGCAGGTAGCCGATGGCGAGCGCGGAGAGCAGGAAGCCCGAGACCATCGGGCAACTCTAGGCAGCGCGAGGTCCCCGCGGCAAGGGCAATTTACCGGTCGAGTCGCCCGTCAGGGACGGCGGGGTCCCGGAAAGAAGGCATTGGTGCGCCGGATGTATTCGGCGTAGCCGGGCCGCCGCTTGCCGATGTCCCGCTCGAGCAATGTCACGCCCGAGACTCGCAGCAGCAGCACGCTCATCAGCGCAGGACCGATCAGTGACCACCAGGCGCCTGCCGCGAGTGCAATCAGGCCAAAGCCCCACCAGACACAGAAGTCGCCGAAATAATTTGGATGGCGCGTGAGGCCCCACAGCCCCTGGTCCATCACCTGTCCCGCGTTGGCCGGATTTGCCTTGAACCGGGTTAGCTGCCAGTCGCCGACGGCTTCGAAGTACAGGCCGACCAGGCAGAGCGCGGCGCCCGCGTAATCGAGCCAGCCTAACGGGCTCGCGTCACCGGCGATTGCGCCGAGCAGCGGCAGCGAGATGACCCAGGCGAGGACGGCCTGCAGGCCGAACACGAGGTACAGGCTCTTCCACGCGAACCCGGGTTCGTTGCGCCGGCGGATCTTCTGGTAACGCCGGTCTTCCTCGTGGCCGAAGTTGCGCCGCCCCAGGTAGAGCGCGAGCCGCAGTCCCCAGACCGTGACCAGCACCAGCACCAGTTGCGCGCGCGGGTCGGGCGGCAGCGTGCTCGATGCGTAACTGCAGGCTGCGATCACGAACATCAGCGACCACAGCGTGTCGACGATCGTGACGTCGCGGAGCTGAACGCTCACGAGCCAGGTCAGGAATCCGGCGCCGAGCAGGAAGGGCAGGGCATGCAGCCAGGTCTGGAGCATTTGCAGGGCCTCGTTGGATCTTCTGGTATTCGGCGGCCGCGTGCGTGCGGTTTCAGGAGCGGTCAGTGCGTCGTCAGGAGTTCGGCGAGCAGCGCGTCTTCGATGTTGCCGCCCGACAGCGTGACCGCGACGGTGCGTCCGCTGACGTCGAGCTTGCCGGCGAGCACGGCTGCGAGCGCGACGGCACCGCCGGGCTCGACGACGAGCTTCAGCGTGCGCGCGGCGAACACGATGGCCTTTCGCACCTCGTTGTCGGACACGGCCAGCCCGCCGCGCAGCAGCGGCTGGTTGATGGCGAACGTGAGTTCGCCGGGGATCGGGGCGAGCAGCGCGTCGCAGATCGATGGCGGCGCGCCCGGGTCATTGCGCTGACGCCGGCCCACGGCCAGCGAGCGGCGGTGGTCGTCGTACGCCGCGGGTTCGGCCGTCCACACTCCGGCCTGCGGCGCGAGCTGCGCAATCGCGATGGCGATTCCCGCCGTGAGGCCGCCGCCACTGCAGCAGACGACCACGTCGTCGAGCGTCAGGCCGAGCTCGGCCGCCTGCGCTGCAATTTCGAGGCCCGCGGTGCCCTGGCCCGCGATGATATCCGGGTCGTCGTACGACGGCACCAGCGTCGCGCCACGTTCGGTGGCGAGCTTGGCCGCGATCTGCTCGCGACTTTCGTGCGCCCGGTCGTACTCGACGATTTCGGCGCCCATGTCCCGCGTGTTCTGCAGCTTGACCCGAGGGGCGTCGGACGGCATCACGATCGTCGCGTGGATACCGAGACGTCGGGCGGCTTCGGCGACTCCCTGCGCGTGGTTGCCCGACGAAAAGGCGACGACGCCGGCGCCGCGTTCGGCTGCGTTCAGCTGCACCAACCGGTTCCAGGCGCCGCGAAACTTGAACGACCCGGTGTGCTGCAGCGTTTCGAGCTTGAGCAGGATACGCCCGCCGGTGAGCCGGTCGAGCGGGGTATCCGCAAGCAGTGGCGTGCGACGGGCGTGCCCTTCGAGCCGGCGCGCGGCAGCGCGGACGTCGTCGAAGTCGGGAATGCGGGTCATGGGCCGGGAGTCCCCTGTCGGTGCCGGGCAAATCGTCGCACCATAGATGCGTGAGCGTACATCAAACCTTACCCGCCGGCTGCGAGCCCGAGTGCCGTGGCTGCCGCCATCGCATGCTGACCATGGCGGCGAGCGTCGCGCAGAAGCAGGGGTACCTGCAGCGCGTCCTGGAACGCTGGGGACACGTGCTGCAACCCGTGCGTTCGCCGCGCGACGACCAGCGTTTTGGCTATCGCGATCGAGTGACCTTGAACGCACGTTACGACGAATCCGGCGGCTGGCGGTTCGGGATGATGCGGCGCGACGAGCTGATCCCGATTCATGAGTGCCCGGTGCATTCGCCGCGCATAAATGCGCTCGTTGCGTTGCTGCGCGCCACGCTTCCGCCGCATGCAGATTTCCCGCTCGCGTACGTGCACGTCGCGGGTGGGCAGGCAACGCTCATCGTCAAGGCGAGGAATTACGAGCCTGCATGCCTCGACGCGCTGCGAGCAGGATTGTCGGCGACCGGGATCGAAGGTCTCTGGGTCCATTGCCATGCTTGCGCTGGCCGCAAGCTGTTCGCGCGCTCGGGCTGGTACCTGGCCTGGGGCGCACCGACCTCGCTCGACGCGGCAGGACTCGTCCATGGGCCGGCTGCGTTCCAGCAACTGCTGCCCGACCTGCATGCGCAGGCCGTCGTGCTCGCTTGCGAGCATCTCGATCCGGCCCCTGGTGTCGCGGTGCTCGATCTGTACTGCGGGATCGGCACCACGTTGCGCCACTGGACATCGGCCGGGGCGTCCGGGCTCGGCGTCGAACTCGCCGGTGGCGCGGTCGACTGCGCGCGCATCAATGCGCCCGGTGCCGTCGTGCTGCGCGGAACGTGCGAGCAGCGCATGCCGCAGGTGCGGGAGTGGTGGCACGACGGCAATCATTCCCGCCTTGCCTGCTACGTCAACCCGCCGCGTTCGGGCCTGGAGCCGGCACTGCTCAAAGCACTCGCGCACGACTTGCGCCCGGACCGGATTGCTTACCTTTCGTGCAGCGCCGGAACGCTCGCGCGGGATCTCGCTGCGTTCGAGGCGGCGGGTTACGAGGTGCGCTTGATCGCGCCCTTCGACTTCTTTCCCGGCACGCATCATGTCGAGTGCCTGTCCCTGCTCACGCGCGCATCGGCGGCAAGGCCCGGCGCGAACCTGCCGGTGCGCTACGATGCGTGACGCCCACCGGTCCAGGCCGACGAGAAGGATTCCCATGCCAGTCCACGCTATCCCGAGCGTCACACGTCGCCGGGCCCCGACGCTGCAGACACTCGCCAACCTGTTGCTGGTCTTCCTCGCGGCCGGGGCCAGCCCGTGGGTCAACGCCACCGAATCGGCTCCGGCGCAACCAGCCATGGCGCCTGTCATCGGCCCGGCACACGCGCGTCCCCGCATCGGCCTGGTGCTGGGAGGCGGCGGCGCCAAGGGCGCGGCGCACGTCGGCGTGGTGACACTGCTCGAGGACATGCGCATCCCCATCGATTGCGTCATCGGCACCAGCATGGGCGCGCTGGTCGGCGGCACGTACGCCGCGGGCATGACGGCGACGGAGCTCGAAAAAGCCATCAGCGCCATCTCATGGACCGAGGCGATCGCCTTCGAGGGCAGGCGCGCCAAGCTGCCGATGCGCCGCAAGCTCGCCGGGCGCGCCTATTCCAACAATCTCGAGTTCGGGTATCGCGACGGACAGGTGACCGCCCCGCGTGGATTCATCAACACGCAGAATATCGAACAGACGATCCGCTACCTCGTGTCGCGGAGCCTGGGCACCAGCGATTTCGACGAGCTGCCGATCCCGTTCCGTGCGATCGCAACCGACATGATGACGGGCGAGATGGTCGTGCTCCGTGAAGGCGACCTCGCGCTGGCGATGCGCGCAAGCATGGCGGTACCGGGCGTGTTTTCGCCGGTGACGATCGACGACCGCACGCTTGGGGACGGCGGTCTTACGCGCAACGTGCCGGTCGATATCGCACGGCAGACCTGCGCGGACGTCGTCATCGCCGTGGCCGTGCCGACGCCGCCGCCGAAGGCCGAGGCGCTGCAGTCCCCGCTCACGATGGTCTCGCGCACCCTCGACGTGCTGATTGGAGCCAACGAGAAGCAGCAACTCGACACGCTCGGCCCGCAGGACGTGAAGATCATCGTGCAGATGGAAGACATCGGTTCCGGTTCGTTCGATCGCGTGGCGGATGCCATTCCACTCGGGCGGCGTGCGGCGGAGGAGCACCGCGACGAGTTGCGCCGCTATTCGCTGCCGGAGGCGGAATATCGAGCATGGCGTGAACTTTCCCGCCGGCCGGATACGCGCCAGGTTGCGCTCGCAGACGTCACGGTGACGGGCCTCGATCGGATCAACGAGGCGTACGTGCGCTCAAGCCTTACGCTGCAGGCCGGCGACGTCGTCAACGAGAAGCAGCTCGCGACGGCGATGAACCGCGTGTTCGACCTCGGCGATTTCGATGGCGTGCAGTACACGCTGGACGGTGATCCACGGAATCCGCTGCTGACTGTGAATGTGAGCGAGAAAGCGTCGGGCCCAAACATCCTGCGCTTCGACCTGGGCCTCGCCGCGAGCACGCTCGACTCGACGGCGTTCGTGCTGACGGCCGACTACCTCAGGCCATGGATCAATGCGCTGGGTGGCGAAATACACGGGGTCCTGCAGTTGGGTCGCACGAGCCTGGGGCAGTTCTCGCTGTACCAGCCGCTCGACCCGCGCCATCGCTGGTTCGTCGAACCCGGTGCGCAGCTCATGCGTTCCACCGAGGACATCTATGTGGGCAGCGACGCAGCAACGCGCTACAACTTCGACTCGGGCTACGTGTATCTCGAAGGCGGGCGTGTCATCGGGACCAGTGCCGAACTGCGCATGGGGCTGCGCTCCGGCTTCCAGGGGGCAGAGCGGGACATCGCGGCGCCCGACCTGCCGAACATCGACAACGAGGGGTATGGCGGGCTGACGGCGGGCATCACGTTCGACGACCGCGACCGCGACGCGCTCGCCACGCGTGGCTGGCTGGGGCGCGTGCGCTACTACCGCGCGCTCGATGGGCTGGGCTCTGAGACCGAGTACGACAAAATTGAAGGCATGGTGCTGAAGGCGATGCCGGTGTTCGGCGACCTGCTGCAGTTTCGGGCCAGCGGCGGAGCCACGTTCGAAGGCGAGCTGCCGCTCTACGAGTTTTTCACGGTGGGCGGCCCGCGCAGCTTTCCAGGACTGGGTCTCGGCGAATTGCGCGGTACGTCGTACTGGGCCGGGTCGGCCGCGTACCTGCACAAGATCGGCGACATCAACACGCTGTTCGGGCAGTCGCTCTATTTCGGCGCGGAGCTTGCGGCGGCTGACATGTCGGGACGCGTCGATGGCCTGTATGAGCCTGCGATCTTCGGCGGTTCACTGCTGCTCGGCGGTCGCACGCCGCTGGGTCCGATCACGTTGTCGATCGCGACGACCACGGCCGAGGACGTCAGCGTGCTCTTCACGCTCGGCCGGCCGATCGAAGAGCGCAACGTCACCGACGACGATTACTGATGATGGCCGGGATTGAGATTACCGGCGCCGTGCAGTGCACCGGGATCACTGGATGCCGGGGACCCAGCGTTCGGCGGCGGAGGGTTGCCGCGAGAGCGGGTACCGGCTCGACGGGCTCGTCTTTGCCTGTCCGGCGGCGAACGAGCTGATCACGCTGGCGCAGGCGCCGGTGTTGATCCACTGCAGCGCCGCCTGCGTCAGGCTGTCCACCGGGTCACCCATCGGGGCGCCAAGCGTGTCATCCGCCGCGCACGCGAAACGCATGCTCGACGCGAGCCCTTCGTAGTAGTCGCTGGCACCGGCTGCATTGACCGTCTTGAACGTGATGAGCCGCAGCCGGTCAGTGCAGGCGTTCGCGAGATCGAACGCGAGCTGACCGACGGGCTTGCCGTAGGTGTCACTGCCCACGATTGCCACTTCGGCCCAGGCACGCATGGCGTTGATGTTGATCTCGCTTGCCGATGCGCTAGCAGCGGTCGTCAGGAACGCAATGCGCACGGGCCGCACCGACTGCGATTGCGGCTGGAAGCGAACGGTGGAGTCCTGACCCGATTTACCCGGGCTGTACACGATCGAGTACTGGGTGTCGGCCGACGTGCGGTCGCCGCCGAGCAGGTTGTCGATCAACTCGGCCGTGCTGACGAGACCGCCGCCGTTGTAACGCAGGTCGATGATGAAGTCGCGGACGTTCTGCGCGCGGAAAGTCTCGAACGCCGTGCGCAGCTGCGGGTCGGCGGTGCCGATGTAGCTGCGCAGGTGCAGGTAACCCACACCGGTCGTTCCGGCCACGGGCAGGACGCGCGTGCCAAACGAATCCGGAACCGGATCGATCGTCACCGTGCGCTTCGTCAACTGCACGTCGATCGTCTGTCCATTGCGCAGCAGACGCAGGCCACGCTGGACGCCCACGTCAGCGGTTCCAAGCAGGTCGGTGAACGCGTTCGAGCCGCCCGCGAGCGATTGCGAGACCGGCACGAAGCCGCTGCCCTGGTCGACGGCGATCACCTCGTCGCCGCGCTGCAGGCCCGCCTCCGCCGCCGGGCTGCCTTCGAACACGTCGAGAATGAACGGACGATCGCCGGTGTCGGTGCGTGAGCGGAAGCCGAAGCCGACGAACTGGCCTTCGCCGAGGAGCGAGTTCTCGGCGGACTTCGTCGTCAGGTAACTGAAGAAGCGATCCTTGCCCTGCGCCCGGGCCGTCGCGGTCAATGCATCGAGCAGATCCTCTGCGGTCGGGTAGGACGCGATGTCTGTCGAGGCAGGCAGCAGGTCCGGAAACAGGTACCACTCGCGAGTGACGTTGAGGACCCACTGCTTGCGCGCCGTCTCACCACAGGGGTTGTCCGTGCCGCCGCCGGCACCTGTGCCGCCACCCGAACCGCCACCACACGCAGCGAGCAGCGTCGTGCAAGCGCTGAGCGTGAGGAGGAGCAGGGGGTGCATCGCGACTCGGGGGGCGGGCATGTTTGGTCCGGGGTGGCGTGGGGGCGAAGTGTCCCGCAGGCGTCGCGCTTGAGCTAGAGACAAGGTCGCAAAAATGCACTTCGGCCCAACGGCAGATCACGACGAAAGCTCTGAGGAAGCTGTCGTAATGTATTGATTTGTATAGTTATCGGTGTCGTTTATACGGGCAACATCGGGCCGCCACAGCTACTTCGACAGCATCTGCTGCATCCGCGGCCGGCTGGCCGCGTACCGCCGGTGCACGTCCACGTAGATCGACTCGTAGAGTGCGTCGATTTCGTGCGGCTGGCCGAAGTGGCGCGTGAATCCCGGGCACTCCGGCTCGAGTGCCAGCTCGGCCGCCTGCATCAGGTGCGCAAGCAAGCCACGCGGGTCTTCGTCGCCCACCGCGATCCGGATCGTGGTGAGCGAGATCCCTGCTTCGCGCAATGCGTCCCCGGACAATTCCGAGTGGCTCGTCAGCGCCGGGCAGACAACGACGGTGTTGACCTGTCCGAGAGTGACCTGCAGGCCGAACGCGGGTTCGAGGCAGTCGAAGAATCGCTGGAACGCATGCCGCGAAATCTTGCGGCCCATCTCCGTGTCGAGATCGATCGTGAAGAGCGGCGCCGGCAGGCCGAGGTACATCAGGCGCTCGCGCAGCGCGTAATTCTCGTTGCCTTCGACCGCAGAGCACTGCACGTTGATCGCGGGATGAGCGGCGAGCGCGCGCGCCAGCACCAGCGTGTTGATGGTCTTGAGCAGCACGCGCACTTCCACCGTGCGCATGCCGTTGATCACCTCGAATGCCTTGTCGGCGTCGAGGAACGCGCCCTTGATGTAGTACACGTTCCAGAACAGGCTTTCGTCCCAGCGGTAGACGCACGGCTTGCCGTCCGGCGTCGTCGTGGTGACGGTGTCGCCTTTGGGAATGAACATCCGCTCGTTGCGGCCGATGCAGACGCCGGCCGTCGTCGTGCCCGTTCCCGCGAGATCCTTGGTGTACGAATGTATGACGAAGTCCGGGCGTTCCATCGGGTCCTTGCGCTGCAGCACCGGCTGCAGGATCGGCGTGCCGACGGTAGCGTCGCAAATGACCGTGAGCCCGTGTTCGTGCGCGACGCGGCAGATCGCAGGCACGTCGAGTACGTACCCGTGTGGGTTGCAGGGCGACTCCAGGAAGACATAGATGTGGCGGCCGCGATCGAGGCGGTCGCGGTGCTGCGCGAGGGTGGCCTGCAGTGCATGGCCGAAGTCGTCGACGGTAAAGCCGTCGAACCATTCGACGGCGACGTCGAGGTTGCTCTTCTTGGCATACCAGTCGTGCAGCAACTGGTACGTGCCGCCATACACGTTGCGGCTCGACAGCACGACGTCGTTGTAGCCGACGAGGTTCGACAGCGTCGCATCGATCGCGGCCATGCCGGAGTTGAAGTTCCAGGCGAGGTATTCGCCCGCGAGCGGACCGGCCTCGAGGTCGACGATGTGATTGGCGAGGCTGATCGAGGTCGGGTTCAGCAGGCGCGAATAGATTTCGTGCAGCGGCTCGCGGCCCTTGAAGGCGTCCTCGACCCACTCGGTGCAGGCATACAGGTACGTCGCGGTGCGCGTGATGACAGGCGTGGCGCTGAAGATCGCCGTGACGTTGTCGAAGATGGGGTAGGGGCCCTTGATCGCCGACTGCGTCGAATCGTGCAGCATCGACTGGTACGACTTGCGCAGCGGGTTCTGCAGCGTGTCGAGGATCTTGGCGAGCTGGAAGCAGAGAAATCGCTTGGCATTGAAGCGCGCGACGCGGTCCCGCGGTTCGAGATCCGCGAGTTCGCGCAGGGTCACTTCCCAGAGCTGGTGTGCCGCTGCATTGCCGGCGTACAGGTGCGCGGCGAAGTCGGCCATGCGGCGGCCGAATTCGGACTGCGGGTCGATCGAGAAGTGCCTGAGCTGCTCGTCGACGAGTTCAGGAATGGCCGCGGAGCGCGTCGTGTTGCGGCGCGGGCTCAGTTCGCGCACACGCGCGAAATCCAGCGAAGGTTTTTCCATGGCCGGATGGTACCCCCAAGTCTGCCGTTGCCGCTCCCTCTCCCGCATTGGCGCGAGAAGGTTGGGGTGAGGGTCCGCTCCTACGCCGCTGCCAGCGCCTGCTCGAGATCCGCGATCAGGTCGTCGATGTGCTCGATGCCGACGGACAGCCGCACCATGTCTTCACTGACACCCGCCCGTTCCAGCTCGGCCGGGTTCAACTGACGATGCGTCGTGCTCGCCGGATGGCAAGCCAGCGACTTCGCATCGCCGATGTTGACGAGCCGCACGAACAGCTTGAGCGCGTCCTGGAAGCGACTGCCGCCAGCGAGGCCGCCCTCGATGCCGAACGTCAGGATGCCTGACGCGCGGCCGCCCATGTATTTCTGCGCCAATGCGTGGCTGGGGTGGTCGGGCAGGCCGGCGTAGTTCACCCAGCGCACCTTCGGATGCTGCTGCAGGTACTTCGCGACGGCGAGCGCGTTGTCGCAGATGCGGTCCATGCGCAGTGCTAATGTCTCGATGCCCTGCAGGATCAGGAAGCTGTTGAACGGCGAAATCGCCGCGCCCATGTTGCGTAGCGGCACGACGCGCGCACGACCGATGAACGCGGCCAGGCCGAACGCCTCGGTGTACACCACGCCGTGATACGAGATGTCCGGCGTGTTGAGGCGCGGGAACTTGTCGGCGTGCTCCGCCCAGGGAAAATTGCCGGAGTCGACCAGCGCACCGCCGATGCTGTTGCCGTGACCACCGAGGTACTTCGTGAGCGAGTGCACGACGATGTCCGCCCCGTGTTCGAACGGGCGGCACAGGTACGGCGAGGGTACGGTGTTGTCGACGATCAGCGGAATGCCGTGACGGTGCGCAATCTCGGCGAGTGCTGCGAAATCGGTGACGTTGCCGGCCGGGTTGCCGACCGACTCGCAGAAGATCGCCCGGGTGTTCTCATCGATCAGTTTCTCGAAAGCCTCCGGCTGGCGGTGATCCGCGAACTTCACCGAGATGCCGTACTGCGGCAGGGTGTGCGCGAACAGGTTGTAGGTGCCGCCGTAGAGCGCCGACGAACTGATGATGTTCCGGCCGGCCTCGGTGATGGTCAGCAGCGCATACGTGATTGCCGCCTGGCCGGAGGCGAGCCCGAGTGCTCCCACGCCACCTTCGAGTGCGGCGACGCGCTTTTCGAGCACGTCGGTGGTGGGATTCATGATGCGCGTGTAGATGTTGCCGGCGACCTTGAGGTCGAACAGGTCGGCGCCGTGCTGGGTGTCGTCGAACGCGTACGACGTCGTCTGGTAGATCGGCACCGCGACGGCCTTGGTGGTCGGGTCGGGCGAATAGCCGGCGTGGACGGCGAGGGTTTCGAGCTTCATGGTGGAGCCTTGCGGGTCGGTGGGGGTTTGCCCGTGCATTGTCAGGCAACGGGTCCACCTTGTCCCCGCTTGAGAACCACGCGTTATGCGCTCAGAACGTAGCGGAGAACTGCAGCCATAGCTTGGTCGTGTCCGTGGCGAACCCGTCGGCCTGGTAGTCGGCAAACTTGAGCAGGGCCTCGTAGTTTTTCTTCGCTCCGAACTTGTACGCCGCTGCCGCGTCCCACTCGCTGCCGTAGTCCTGGCCAAAAGCTTCGGCCTGGAAATCGTGCCAGACGAGCTGCAGGGCTACCGGTCCCACGTTGGCAGTTGCGCCCAAATACAGGTCCTCGACGCCGCCGCGTGGGGTCGTCAGGAACTTGTCCGCCCAGCCCTGGAAGGCATGCAGTGTCGCGAGCGGCGTCTGGAAGGCATGATTTGGCTGGTCGTCGCCCCCAAGCACCTCGTAACCCGCCTTGAGACCGAACTTGCCGAGCGTCGCGCCGCCTTCGAGCAGGTAATAGTCGGCGGAGTAGTCGTTCCGGTTGTCCGCATAGTCGCCCTGGCTCGCGTAGGAGGCGAGCCAGTTGAGCTTCGTGGCGTCCGCTACCTTGTACGTTCCGGTCCAGTGCACGCCGTACGTGCTGCTCGAGAGCGCCGGGACGTTCTGGAAGTCGAGGAGGTAGGCGAAGCCCGTCACGGCACCGAACGCGCCGAGGTCCACCTTGCCGTTCAGTGCATGGGTGGCCCCGTGGTAGTTCGCGGGTTGCGAGCCCTCGTCAGGGCCGGTGATACGGTTGACGTTAGCGATGTACGAGTAGTGCAGTTGCGTCTGCGCGAGCGCGCTGCTCTTGAGCGTCAGCGCGTCATAGGTCTGCTCGTTCTGGCGCCAGCCGACGTTGCCGATGAACCGCTGGTTGTCGAGCGTGATGCGCTGACGGCCCCCGATGCCTGTGAAGGTTCCGAGCTTCAGTTGCAGGTACACCTGGTTCGCCTCGGTGTACTCCGGATCCGCCACGACCGGGCGATCAGTCACGCCGTTGACGGTGCTGTTGTAGGTGTCCTTGCCGAGCACGGTGACGTTGTCGGCTTCCAGGAAGGCGCTCAAGTGGTTCCACTCGCCAGTCTGGTAGTTCAGCCGGCTGCGCAGCGTGGAAGCGACGGCGTCGTTGGCAAACGGATCCTGGTCGACCGTCTCCAGGCGGTACCGGAACTCGAGGTGGGCCTTGCCGCCCGTCATGGCGTCGACAAACGTGGCAGGTGCGGCCGTTGCGCCGGTGGTGGCCGGCGCCGGATCTGCTGCCATGGCGACGCCCGCGAGTCCGGTGGCGGCCAGCAGGAGAATCGAACCGGATCTGATCTTGGTCCTGGTACTGGTCATGGTCGTGGTGTCTCTAGTGGGCGACGGTCCACAGCTGGTGCGCGAACCTTCGGTGATGCGCCAAATCTGCACCTGTTGCGGCCGGAAGCCATTGATCCAGGTCACTCCGCCCTGAAGAAAGCGCCGTGGGGCGATTGATCCAGGTCATGGCTGGCGCGCTGGGCCTCGTCCATGCTGTCGATGCAGGGCGCCCGTCGGCGCACCCGACAGAAGAATTCGAACCCATGCCCATCCGTTCGCGCCAGCCGGCTCATATGCGCTCCGTGGTCGCTTTACTGCTGGGTGCGGTGGCGGTACCAGCCACGGGCCAGCCCATCCGGAGCGCCGCCGACTCCGGCCTCGAGACCATCACGGTCTATGCGCGCCGCGTGACTCCGGTCTCGCGTGTCGCCGCGACCGTGACGGTCATCGACCAGGCGCGAATTGAGGCGACGCTCGCGACCGACATCCGCGAACTCGTGCGCTACGAGCCGGGGCTCAGCGTCCGCAACGATCCGTTCCGGTTCGGGCTCGATACGATTTCCGTGCGTGGGCTCGGCGGCAACCGTGTCGCCGTCGAGGTCGACGGCATCCCCGCCGCAGGCGGATTTGCCGTGGGCAGTTACGCGGATTCGGGGCGCGCGTTCGTGGATGCGTCATTCGTCGACCGCGTCGAGTTCCTGCGCGGGCCGGCGTCTTCGCTGTATGGCAGCGATGCGATCGGCGGCGTGATCGCCATGACGACGCTGACACCGGCGAAGCTGCTGGCGCAGGGCGGGGAAGACCATGCCGTGCGCACCGAGGCCGGGTACGACTCGGAGAACGAGGGCTGGCATGCAGCGGCCCTCGCGGCCGCAACGACGGGTAGTTCGACCTGGCTCGTCGGCTACTCGCGTCGCGAGGGGCACGAATCGGACACGGCGGCTGACGTCACGCCGAACCCCACGGATTTCACGGATGACTCGGTGATGCTCAAGGTGACAGGCGACGTGCCGGGTGGTCCGCTGACGTTGACGGCCGAAGCCGGGCGCCTGCAGCAGTCGACCGACGTCGATGCCTTCCTCGGAGTGGGCCGCTTCGTCAGTACCACGGTGCTCCAGGGTGACGACGAGATCGTCCGTTATCGCGGCAGCCTGCGACAGGCACTCGCCGGCGCGACCGCGGCCTTCGATTCCGCCGACTGGAGCGCGTACTGGCAGGGCACGCAAACTGACCAGGACACCTACGAAGTGCGTCGCGCGGTGCCGCCACGCACCCCGCCCGTGCAACTCGACCGCGCATTCGACTACGACGAGACCACGCTCGGCTTCGAATTCACGGCCCTCAAGACCTTCGCATCCGGCTCGCTCGTGCACGACGTGGTGTACGGTGTCGAAGCCACGCGTTCCGAGCTCGAGGAACTGCGGGACGGGTTGCAGACCAACCTGACCACCGGTGCGACGACGCCGACGATCCTCGGCGAGACTTTCCCGCTGCGCGACTTGCCGCTGTCCACGGTGGTCGAGATCGGCGTCTTTGCGCAGGACGAAATCCGGCTGGCCGACTCGCGCTGGACGCTCGTGCCGGCGCTGCGCGTGGATTACTACGATCTCTCGCCACGGACGGATCGCGTTTACCGTGAAGACAACCCGTCGACGACACCCGTCGCAGTGGACGAGCTGTCATTCGCGCCCAAGCTCGGCGCAATGTACCGGATCAATGATCGCCTCGGTGCGTTCTTCCAGTACGCGCACGGCTTCCGCTCGCCGCCACCCGAAGACGTCAACATCGGCCTGGAAATCCCGCTCTTCAACGTGCGTGCAATTCCGAACCCGAACCTGCAGCCCGAGAGCAGTGATGGCTTCGAGCTCGGCATGCGCCTGTCAGGGTCGCCATTCGCGCTGACGGCCAGCTTCTTTGACACCGAGTACAGCGACTTCATCGAGTCGAAGGTGAACCTGGGCGTCGATCCGGCGACCGGCGTGACGCTGTTCCAGTCGCAGAACGTCGCGGAGGCACGGATCTACGGCGCGGAGTTCGATGCGCGTGTCGATGCGTCCGCGGTGTCGCCACGGCTGGAAGGATGGAGCGGCCGGCTCGCCGGGTCGTGGCTGCAGGGCGACGACCTCACGCGCGACGTGCCGCTCAATTCGATCGATCCGCCGCGGCTGGTGCTCAGTGTGAGGTACGACGCCCCGTCGGCGCGCTGGGGATCGGAACTCGCGATGACGGCCGTGGAGGCGCAGCGCAGTGTCGATCGCAGCAGGGCGGATCTCTGCCGCACGGATGGCTACGCCACACTCGATTGGCTGGCGAACGTCAGCCTCAGCCCGAGGCTGAGACTGAACGTCGGGCTGTTCAACCTGACGGACACCGAATACATCGAATGGGCGGACGTCCGTGGTCGTGTCGCGAGCGATCCCCTGGTGCCGTACTACACGCGGGCGGGTGTCAATGCGTCCGCCAGCCTGCGCTACGATTTCTGATCCGGCCGGGCGCTATTTGTTGCCGGAGCCGCCGCCATTGGTGATCTTGGGGTCCATGACGACGCGGCCATTCGGGCCGTTGAGGCCGATCGAATACTCATAGGCATTCTCGTCGGACTCGAGGTCGGTCCACGAG
>JBAVIQ010000104.1:0-12045 GCA_049687035.1 Steroidobacteraceae bacterium | reverse complement strand
GCTGCGCCCTGCTCGTCGCAGGGTGCGGTCACGCCGATACCACCGGCGGCACGCCCGCTCCCGGATCGACGGCAGAAATCTTCTGCGCACCTGCACCGGAAGGTTTCCTGCGCGCACGCCTGCAGGGCGCCATCGATGCCGAGATCGACTGGTCCGCGCCCGCCGTCGCGCAATGCCTCGGTGGCCCAAGACCGGGCGGCGATGGCGTGCGGCTGGTCTACAAGGGCGCCGTCGACGCCGCCCCGCTGCTGATCGTGATCGGCGTCGCCAACCTGCTGCCCGGCACATCGGCGCGCAACGTGGCGGCAAACGTGACGCTCGTGCGCGAGGGCGCAGGCTCGTTCTATTCCACGCAGGGCGACGACAAGTGCGCACTCGACGAGGTGCACCAGGAACCAATCGACGGTCGCGCTGGTCGATACCGGCTGTCGGCGCGCGGCTACTGCACGCAACCGGCGCGCGCGCTCGGCGCGAGCGGCGCGGGCTCGGTGCTGGTCACGCGTTTCGACGTGTCCGCACTGGTCGATTACGCGAAGGACTGAGCCATGACCGCCCGACTCTTCGCCCGACTGGCCGCCCGCCTGCTGTTCACGCTCTGTGCCGTCTTGCCGCTCACGCTGGACGCCGCGCCCGCAGGCACCGTGCCCCTCAGCGCATTCCCACGCGAACGCATCGCGGTCGAAACCCGCGCCAGTTTCCGCCGTCACCTGTTCGAAGCCTGGCGCGCGGCAACACCGCAGACGCGTGAACAGGGATTCATGTTCGTCGAGGACAGCGCGGTGCGGCCCGACCAGGCGATGATCTTCACCTACGATCCGCCCGCGCACGTGGCGATGTGGATGAAGAACACGCTGCTGCCGCTCGACATGCTGTTCGTCGACCAGCGCGGCTGCGTCGTCACGATCAAGCAGAATGCGAAGCCCGGTTCGCTCGCGACGATCGAGTCACGCCTGCCCGTATCGCTCGTGGTGGAACTCAAGGCCGGGACGATCGCCGCACAGGGCATCGCCGTCGGCGATCGCGTGCTGCGGCTCGATGCGGGCTGGCCGCCAACAGAGCAGTCCTGCACGAAGGCGGGAGGCTAGTTTGGCGATCCCTTCAGCCGGGTGCCGCAGTTACCCGAGCGGCACCGGTCCACTTCGGCGCCGGTCTGCGGGTACGCCTTGATCTGGAATTCGCGGCGGCCGTAGTCGACGACGAACTTCTGCACGGTGCCGAGGACGTCCATGCCCAGGATCAGCGCGGGTTCGTCCGCCAGCCCCCAGAGCGAAAAGATATACAGGTCGCTGAAGGTCACCGGAATGTTACGCAGGCGCGCTTCGCCGATCGTGATGCTCGGCGTCGCGTGCGTGACGCCGCTGGCCGTTCCTGGCGTGGCTCCAGTCACGACCGAACCTTGTCGGTCGCCCTTGCGCGGGCCGCCCAGCAGCGCCTGCCGCAGTTGCATGTTGCCGATCGTGTACTCGGCGCCGGTGTCGATGATCACGTGGGTCTTGACGTTGCCCACCCGCCCCGCGACGAGCAGCAGCCCCTCGTTGATCATGCGCGCCGGCACCGTCAGGTAACCCTGCGGCGCGCTCCTGGGATCCGACAGCCCGATCTTGACGCGGTCGTGGCGGAAATCGACCTCGATTCGTGACTGTTGCAGGCCGTCGATGCCGAGGATTCCGTCGGCGTCCGCGAACACTGCGCCGGTGAGCACAGGCATCTGTTGATCGACCAGCACGATGCTGCCGACTCGCAATTCGTCCACGTCTGCCATGGGCACGATGGCGGAACCCGTTACCCCGTGCACTTCGACCGTGCCGGTGCCGGCCGCCGCGAGTCCGAGCAGCGTGGCGAGCCTTGACGACAGCACCGAACGATTGGCGCCCAGGTCGATGATGAACCGGTATGGACCCGAGCCGTTCACCTCGACGGCCGCGAGCATGCGGCCGACACGATCCGGACGCGTGGGGGCGGCGTAGAGCGGCTCATCGCCTGCCACCGCCGGTTGAGCGGCTGCTTCCGCTGCCAACGGGGCAGCAGGCAGCAGCCCCAGCAACGACAACACCAGCAGCGTCACGTTACGCGCTAGCCGGAGCATGGTCGGTGGCAAAGGAAGTTGCATGGAAAGTTCGACTCCGGGCGCTCCGATAGGTTTCACGAAGCGGTTGCACCCAGGCCACGGGCGCGGCCGCCCTGCTAATCTTGGCGACACGCCCGATCTAACTCTCATCGGGGACACCTGGCAAGTCGGCATCGAGTCATGAACCAGATCGCAACGGAGACCTTGCGTGAACGTGCGCAGAGCGGCGACGCGCGGGCGCTGACGGCACTGGGCAAGCGGCTACTCCTGGGCCTGGGCACTGCAGCCGCGCCGCAGGAAGGCTACGAGTGCCTGGCGACCGCCGCGGCGCGCGGTGATGGCGAGGCAGCGGCGCAGCTTGCGCTGCTCGCCGCCTGGGGGGTGCTGCGGCCGCAAAGCTGGCCGGACGCGCTCGATTACCTGCTGCGCGCCGCCGAACTCGGCTGGCCGCCGGCACGGCGCGAGTTGCAGTTCCTGGCGCGCGACGGCGGAACCGACTGGCCAGAACTGCGCCGGAGCGTCGACATCGCCGCCTGGACGGCATCGCCTGCGGCACGGGTCCTCAGGCAGGCGCCGCAGATACGCGCCATTGCCGGCTTTGCGACGGCCGCCGAATGCGCCTGGCTGGTCGAGCTGGCGCGCGGCAGCCTGCGACGTGCAAGGATCTATCGGAAAGACGCCGAGGGCTACGCCGAGGCGGGCACACGGACGAACTCGGAAGCGGACTACACGTTCGGCAACGCCGATCTCGTGCTCAGGCTGTTCATCGAGAGGATTGCCCGCGCCACCGGCGTTTCGCCGCAGCTGTTCGAAGTGGCCAAGCTGCTGCATTACGAGCCGGGCCAGCAATTCGCCCCCCACTGCGATTTCCAGGAACCCAATACGCCGGCGCTGGCACGTGAGGTCGAGCGGCGCGGGCAGCGAGTGGCGACCGTGCTGGTCTACCTGAATGACGATTACGACGGCGGCGAGACCGAGTTCCCGCGGGTCGGTCTGCGTCACCGGGCCGCCACCGGCGATGCCCTGCTGTTCGCGAACGTGCGGCCTTCGGGCGAACTCGACTACGACTCGCTGCACGCGGGCCTGCCGCCCACGCGCGGCGTCAAGTGGGTCCTGTCGCAGTGGATACGCGACCGTCCCGTCGTTGGCAGCGCCTGAGACCCGTACGTCGATTCGTCAGCCGGGCGTCGGCCACGGCAACGGGTTGCCATCCGCGTCGACCAATCCGGCTTCCGCGAGCCGTCGGACCACTGGCTGCAACTGGCGCTCGAAGTTGCGCCACTTCTTCACGGACGACGTGTAGATCGGCTGGCGCACCTGTGCCGCGCTGGCGGTCGTCGAAGCCGCGCGCGACCGGTGGAAGTCCAGCACGTCGTCCTGCCAGGGCAGGCCGCACCATTCCAGCAGCCTGCGGCACTGCGCGGGCGGATCGGCGACCAGGTCCTCGTAGCTCAGGTCGTAGATGACGCCCGGCAGCACCGAATGCCAGTGCGCCATCGTCTGGCGATAGGCGATGTAGAACTGTGCGAGTTCGTCCAGCTGGTACGAGTAATGATAGGCGTTGATGAAGAGCGTCTTGAACACCGCGTAACAGGTGTCGAGCGGATCGCGCGTCAGGTGCACGATCTTCGCATTCGGCAGCGCCTGGTGGATCTGGCCGCAATAGCGGAAATTGAACGGCAGCTTGTCGACGAAGTGCTTGCGTCCGCCGGCCAGCGGCTGCACCGCGCGCAGGTAGTTGCGCCCGAGCTCGGCGAAGTCCATCTGCAGCGACACACGCAGCAAGTCCGGCTCCTTCGAGCCGGTGCTGACGTAAACCCGCTCGGCCAGTGCCGTCATCTCCGCCGGGAAATCGACGAGTTCGCCGAGCGAGACCACGTCCGCATGGCTGCCGAGGATGCGTTCGACCAGCGTCGTGCCCGTGCGCGGCATGCCGACGATGAAGATCGGCCCCGCTGCGGGTTCCCCTGGCGCGGCTTGCGCCAGCGCGTCACGCGAGTAGTGCGCCATGACCTTCTGCATCGCATCCAGGTCGTTGCGCACGTCGTAGGCAAGGGTGCTGCGCTTGACCCGGTTGCCTTCGCTCAGCGCCGCGAACGACTCCTGGTATTCGCCGATGTCTTCCAGTTCCTTCGACAAGGCGAAGTAGGCCGAGATCGCGTCCTGCCTGCGAATGTGCGGACGCATCAATGTATTGCGCAGGTACTCGACGTTGTTCTTCGCAGCCGTCAGGGTGCGCAACTGCGAACGCACGTACAGCGCGAAGCCGTTGCCGGGGGCCAGCGTCAGCACGCGCTCGAGCAGGGCCGCGGCCTCGTCCATCTCATTGAGGTAAAAGTGGCTCACGGCAGAGTCGTAAAGGATGGCTGGATCGGTCGGCAGCAGCTCGCGTGCCCGCTGCAGGAGCGGCTTGGCTTCGGCGGGTTCGTTGCGCTCGACGTGCACTTTGGCGATCCCCTGCAACACCCTGGCGTCCGGCCCGCAGATCTCCGCCGCGCGACGCGCGGCGGCGACGCCCTCAACGCGCCGGCGCAGCTGCATCAGCACCTGGGCCTGCTTCAACAGCAGTTCGGCCTTCTCGCCGTGATGCTCGATCGCCGCGTTCACGATCTCCAGCGCCCGCGGCAGGTCGGGCCGGGCCTCCGCGATGGCGCTGGCGAGCACCGCCGTCTTGATGTTCGGCGTGAGCGCCAGCAGACCCCGGCACAGCTGGTCAGCCTCATCGATGCGGCCTGTCTTGAGCAGGTCGTACGCCGCGCTGATGGTGCTGTCGAGCGCGCTCGACGGCGCCGGGGTGTTCGTCGGTTTCATGGATCCCGCCTGGGTCAGGTCTGCAAGGAACGAAGGGCCACGCGCTCGGCGCGACGGGCCTGTGCGTCGATCATCGGCAGCACCGCGTCGATCTCGGCGGCGTAGCGTTGCCACTTGGTCGGATCCGGCGTCGAGACCGTGTAGCTCGAGAGCGGCAGCGCCTGCGGCAGGACGGTGTCCCACGCCAGGTCATTGGCTGCACACAAGCGGCGTATTTCGGCTGCCGGATCAGCCAAGAGCGCCTCGTAGTTCGCCACCGTCCAGGAACCGGGTGGCAACTGCTCGAGATCGTCGAGCAGCAGCCCGGTCGTGGTGTTCCACTGCGCGGCGACGACCTGGTCCAGCGGCTGGCCGAGCAGGTCACGCCACCCGGGCACCAGCAACAGCGACCAGGGCAAACCCGTCCAGCCCGGCAGGTTCGGGTAAGTGCGGAACCGGCCCGACTGCCAGGCCTCCATCATGCTGGCGAGCACGGGCCGTGGATCCCGATGCAGGTAGATGAAGCGCGCTTCCGGGAAGACGCGGGCGAGAAACGGCACCCGCAGCGCGTTCTTCGGAGTCTTCTCGAGCATCCGCACGCGACTGTCCGCCACCGGTCGCCGCTGGGCACGATCGCGCAGCGCCGCGAAGAAACTGCTGCGTAATTCTGCGACCACGTCAGGCGTAGCGTCCGCGGCCACGAGCCGGTTGGAATCGAAACCGCGCGCCGCGGGTGCCAGCGTGGCCACGCCCTCGATGAGTTGGTGGCTCTCGTCGCCGATCGTGAACAGGTCCGGCGACTGCGCCATGGTTTCGAACAACAGCGTCGATCCGGATCGCGGCGGACAGACGATGAAAACGGGCCGGTCGAACATGGTGTCGCGCTCCGCGCCGACTGCCGCGGAGCGGCTCCCGGGCGACGCCGCCTCCCGCACGACGGCCGTGGCCTGCCCTGCCCGCTGGCGGATCTCGGCATCGGCGGTGCGACGATGCGCCGCGAGCGCCGGCTCGAAGATCCATGCCTGCAGGGCTTCCATGAGGCGTACACCGTTGCGCAGGTCCACGCTTTCAGCGCCGCACGCGACGAGGTCGAGCTTCACGGTTTCTATGGCATCGCGATAGCGCGCCCAGCCGTCCGGACGCTCGCCATAGCGCGCCCACAGCGCCTGCCAGCGGCGAGAGAACTGCAGCAGCGTCCCGTGGATCAGCGGCAGAGCCGCGTGTGCCGACGCCTCCCCCATCAGGAAGGCGTAATGCGTGCGGATCTCCCAGGGCGTCATGACCGTGGGGAAGTTCTCCGCTTCATAGTCCAGGTCGGGCACATAGCCGGCGACAGGAGGACACGAGCGTGGCTGCCACCCGGGAATCTCGGCCTGGTGCGGGCGCGCATTGCTGACGTGCTCCCAGAAGCCCGCGCCGCCGACGGTATCCGCGACGAGATGAATTCGGGACAGGTAATGGTCGTTGATGACGTTGTGCTCGGCCCACGTGTCGAAGATCCAGCACTCGCCGGCACGCATGTTCACTTCGGCCTCGCCGCAGACGAACCGCACAGTCGGCTGGGTCACGATCGGAACGTGAACGCGCGCGCGCTCGCGCCAGTAGTAGTTGATGTCGACGTGCGAGGTGACTTCGGCGCGGCCGGACAGCCGCATGAGGCGCGACCGTCCCCAGGTCCCGCCGATTTTTTCCAGCACCTGCATCAGGTAAGGACACCGCCGCAGGTGCTCGGTCGCGCTCATTGGCCCCGAGGTCGCGTCGCTGTTCGGATCGCCGTCCACGGTGACAAGCAGCAGCGCGTCGTTGCCGGCGTATCCGGCCGGGTGCGGCCGCCACGCCGACTCGTCAATTGCCTGCACCTCGGCGGCCAGGGCGTCCGCGTCGAACAGCAGCGGAAACTGCAGGAAGGGAACGCCAAGCTTCATGTAAGTCCCCGGCTGCGCGAGCCCCGGTCAAATAGAATCGTCAAATGGATTCGCCAGATAGAGAATCGTCAAATGGAATCGCGACGTCTCGCGGACGATCAGGTCGCGCAACTTTGACCTGCCAGTTTAGTTCCCGGAGCCACGACTTGGAAGGCAATGCGCGATGAAGCCAGGCAACAACGGCCCCGCTGCTTACGACCCGCTGCCGACGCTGCTGGATTCGCCCGACTCGTATCCGCAGAAACTCGACCTTGTTCGCTCGCGCATCCTGCAGATCGAACTCGACGAGCCGGCGTACCAGGCGGCGAGCTTCCTCGACGACCGCATCCTCGGTCCAGGCACCCGGGGCGCCTGGCTGCCGATCGAACGCGTCGCCGCCGCGGCGCGGCGCGGCCCGGAGGCACGGCCCCTGCATTTCATCCTGCACACCGGGCACGTGGGGTCGACGCTGCTCAGCCGCCTGCTCGACACCACGGGTTCGGTCCTGTCGTTGCGCGAGCCCTTGCCCCTGCGCACGCTGGCTGAAGCGAGCGACGTGCTCGGCCGCCCGGAATCGCTGCTGAGCGAGCCGCAGTTCGAACTCGTGCTCGACACGTTCGTCCGTCTCTGGAGTCGTGGCTATGCGACGACGCGCTGCGTCGTGCTCAAGGCGACCAGCGCCGCCTCGCGGGTGGCTCCGTTGCTCCTGCGACGCAACGCCGCGTCACGTGCCGTGTATCTCAACCTGCGCGCCGAACCTTATCTGGCCACGCTGCTGGCCGGCGCGAATTCGCCGGTGGACCTGCGCGGTCACGGCGTCGAACGCATGCGCCGCCTGCACAGCCGCATCGGCACGCCGCTCGGGTCGCTGCATGCGCTGACACCCGGAGAACTCACGGCAATGAGCTGGCTGGCAGAGTCGCTGACGCGACGCGACATCCTCGACCAGTGGCCTGACCGCGTGCTGGCCGTGGATTTCGACGCGTTGCTCGGTGACCTGCCGCGCGTGATGCAGCAGGTCGTCGACCGCCTGCAGCTGCCGGCCGATCCGGGCTGGCTGGCGCAGCTCGGCTCGAACCCGGCCCTTGCGCGCTACTCGAAATCACCGGACCACGAGTACAGCCCCGCCTTGCGTGCACAGGTGCTCGACCAGGCGCGACGCGAACATCGGGACGAGATCAGGCGGGGACTGGAATGGCTCGAATCAATGGCGCGCACGGAAAAAACCGTCGCGCGCGTGCTTGACGACGCTTCTGCCTAGGTCGTCGACCACATCCGCATCAGGTTCTGGCGCACGACGTCGAGCCGCACGCGGCTCTCCCAGTTCATCCTGAGTCCCTCGAACGCGGCGATCTCGTTCAATTCGTAGACCTGCGACCGCTGGTGCTGGTCGACGATCAGGCTTTCGATGAACGTGATCGACACGAGCCGCGTTCCTGCCCGCACGGGCACCACCTCGTGGAGCGTCGTCGACGGATAGACGATCGCGTCTCCCGGCCCGCCCTTGAACGCCACGGTCTGGTTGCCGACCGTGATCGCGAGCTCGCCGCCCTCGTACGTCGCCGGATCGGAGACGAACACCGTGCAGGAGATGTCGGAGCGCAACCGGCCGCCGACCAGCGGGATCATCGCCGAGTCGGCGTGCGCCCCGTACTTCATGCCGGGCTCGTAGCGGCACAGCAGCGGAGCCGCGATGCGCTTCGGCATTGCGAAGTCGACGAACTCGCGCGAACGCAGCAGCGCGGCCTGCACGATCTGCGCTGTCTCCGCCGACTTCGCGTCGGCCGGGTCGGCCTGCAGGTTGTCCTTGGTCTGGTTGGCCGGGTTGGAAATTCGGCCATCGACGAAGCGCAGTTCATGGCTCAACTGCACGAGCCGCGCGACTTCGGACCCGGTCAGGACGTTCTTGATGCGCAGGAACATGGTGCCTCCCCGGCGTCTGCGGCCTAGATGTGCCCGGACGGTACCGTGCCGTTGAAAACGTCGGTCGCGGCGATCACGCCGGCGATCGCGGCGCGTTCCTGTGGCGACAGCCGCGGGCTCCAGATGTCGCAGATCAGGATGTGGCGCGGCTGGTCGCTGTCGTTCCACGCTTCGTGCTGAATCGTGTCGTCGAACACCCAGCTTTCACCGATCCGCCACTCGCGTGTCGCGCTGCCCACGCGAAAACCGCAGCCGGGAGGAATGACGAGCGGCAGGTGGACCACGAGCCGGAAATTCGCCACGCCGGTGTGCGGGGGTATGCGAGTCCGCGGCTGCAATGCGGAATACATTGCAACCGGCGAGCGCAACGGCACGACGGCTTGCGGCAGCGCCTGCACGGCACGCATCGTCGCGGGCGCGCGCTGGCACCGGTCTGCGATCGGCTCTCCCTGCCGATAGAACTCGTACGACGTCCAGCGCGGCGAGTTGTTGAGTTCGCGCCACTGGTCCAGCGGCATGTGCTCGCCGTAATGGATGTAGGGCTTGAAATCCGCTTCGCTCTCGCGCAGCGCATTGGCGAGCTCGGCGCGGATGGCATCGGTCTGCGCTTCGAACTCTTCCATCCAGGGAAATTCGCCGCGCTCGTAGAACTCGATCGGCGGCAGCCCGGGGTAGTAGTACTCGGACGGCGACTGCTGGTAGCGCGGCTGGACGCGCAGCGTCATGGCGATGAACGAGTCGATCCGGCGACGCTCTGCCGCGGTGCAGCCGTCCTCGGCAGCGGCGATCGTGCCGTGAATGTGATCGCCGAGTTGCTTGGTGTAGGCACCATGCACCTCGCGCCCTCGCCGGATCGCCTGCAGTGTCGCCTCATCGACAGCTTCGTCCGGCGGTGCGTTGGCCAGGGCCGCGCCGTACGCCAGGGCGGCGGGCACCGTGCGCCCCTCGCGCTCGAGCATGTCGGCGCTCATCAACAGGGCGGCAAAATTCCGGCCATCCAGCGTCAGCGCCTGCTGGATCGCAGTGAATGCGCCGTCGAGATCGTTACGCTGGCGGCGCACGGCCGCCAGGTTCAGCCACGCCGGAAGGTACTCGCGGGCGACGCCCACGGCCTGGATCAGCGCTGCCTCGGCGCCGATCAGGTCGCCTGCGGCGATGGCGCGCATCGCGGCCTTGTTGCGGGTTGCGGCATCCTGTATCGCCGCCGATCGATCAGACGCGCCCATCGTGTTCATGCGGTCACACCGTCGCCTGCGGCGAGCAAAGAACGAAAGAAGGAAGAAGCATGATATGACCCGCAAGCTTTGCAGGTCGCGATGGCTTAGGCAACAATACGGACCGTACGATGACAACCAGCAATGACGACACGGGCATCGCCGCCATCGATCGCCTGCTTGCAGCCGATCCACGCAACGTCCTTGCGCTGATCCGCAAAGCCGACCACTTCGCGTCGACCGGGGATTCCCGCTCTGCATCCGCGTTCTACCTGGCGGCGTTGCGCGCTGCGCCGCCTGCCGCGCAGGCGCCGCCGGATCTCTCGCGCGAGCTGAGACGAGCGCAGGAAACCTGTGCCCGCTACGCGCAGGAATACAAGGACTACCTGCGCGGCCGGCTCGCCAGGCTCGGCTTCGATGCTACGCGCTCGAGCGCGCGGTTCGCACGGTCGCTGGATATCGTCTTCGGCGAGCGGCGCATCTACCTGCAGGAGCCCCGTTACTATTACTTCCCCGAGCTGCCGAACATCCAGTTCTACGAGCGCGAGCAGTTCCCGTGGCTCGACGACGTCGAGGCGGAGACCGACGCGATCCGCGCGGAGCTGCTCGAGGTCATGCGCAGCCCCGGCGCGTTCTCGCCCTATGTGACCGGACACGCGAACCGGCCGCGCAAGGACGAACAGGGCATGTTGAACAATCCGGACTGGAGCGCTTTTTTCCTCTGGAAGAACGGCGAACCCGTGCCCGCGAACCTCGAGCGCTGCCCGAGCGTGATGCGCGGACTGCGCAACGCGCCGCTCGCGACGGTCGGTAATCGTTCGCCCTCCATCCTGTTCTCGCTGCTGAAGCCGGGCACCCACATTCCTGCGCACAACGGGCTGGTCAATACCCGGCTGATCTGCCACCTGCCGTTGATCGTGCCTGGCAAATGCCGGCTGCGGGTCGGCAACGAAACGCGTGATTGGGTGGAGGGCAAGGCCTGGGCGTTCGACGACACGATCGAGCACGAGGCCTGGAATGACAGCGACCAGACGCGGGTCATCCTGCTGTTCGACGTCTGGCGACCCGAATTGTCGATCGCGGAACGAACCCAGGTGACCCAGTTGTTTGCCGCCATCGATGCCCACAGCGGCACCAAGCCTGACTGGGAAATCTAGTCATGCCACACCCCGGAGCACGGAGACTTTCCATGACGATGCGCGCCACGTTGGTGCTCGGAGTGGCTGCAGCACTGGTCACGGCCGTCCCGGCCCGCGCGGCGGTGCCGGCCACGACGGCAGGGTTCCTGGCCTGTGCCGGGGAAAAGGACGATGTGCGGCGCCTGGCCTGCTTCGACGCGGCGGTCGGCCAAGCGCAGGCCGCCGCTGGGAAGACGGCCTCGGCGGTCGCCGCGGCACCCCTGTCGCAGGAAGAGAAATTCGGATTGCGCGGAGACCTGAAGCAGGAAAAGGCGCAAGAGGTGCCTGAGCTGCAGGAGCTGGAGCAGCTGCAGGCGCAGGTCACGGGCGTGTCCTCGAAGCTCCGCGGCGAGCTGGTGGTGACCCTCGAAAACGGCCAGGTCTGGGCGGAGATCCAGACCGGTTCCGGCGCGCGGGTCAAGACGGGCGACCGAGTCACCATCAAGCCGGGTGCCCTGGGCTCATTCCTGCTCGTGACGCCCAACGGCCGTTCCACCAGGGTCACGAGGATTCGCTGACACCGGGCCCGGCGCGGCCCAGCCATCAGGCTAGCGATCAGGCGTAATTGTTGCGCCGCCGCGCGAAATCGCGTTGCACAAAAGCGACAGCTGCTTAGAAACACCGCAATCGCCGCTGCAAATGGCGGATTCGCGCGGACGTGACCCCGAGAATCAAGAGTTTAGAACGCTTCTAAGCGCGAAAAAAACCTGTGGCCGATTCCCAACACGGGTTGTATTGCGGAAGATACTTGTTAGTATTCGCCGCACTGTTGGGGGGCCGATTGCCTGACAGGCCGGCAGCATTCTTAACGACAAGCAATTGCAATTGACCTTTGTTCCTGGAGGATTCTCGTAATGCAGCAGAACAATCAACTTCGACGCGCGGTGCGTCATACGCTTCTGATCAGCGCCCTGGCAGGCACCAGCACACTGCCGGTCTATGCGCAGGACACCGAGATCGAACAGATC
>JBAVIQ010000103.1:0-1880 GCA_049687035.1 Steroidobacteraceae bacterium | reverse complement strand
TTCTTTTCGGTAATTACCGGCCACTGCCTGGCCAGTTCAGCATTGAGCTTGCGGAAATCCTGCTGGTTGTCCGGCAGTTCCTCTTCCGAGAAGATCGCCTCGGCCGGGCATTCCGGCTCGCAGAGCGTGCAGTCGATGCACTCGTCCGGGTCGATCACCAGCATGTTCGGACCTTCGTGGAAACAGTCCACCGGGCAGACTTCCACGCAGTCCATGTACTTGCACTTGATGCAGTTTTCCGTGACGACAAAGGTCATCGGGGCACTCCGGACGTTGGCTGATGACGAAAAAGGCGACAGTACGCGGTGGCGCGGGCTGGCGGGCGGCGTATTCTGCCAAAGTGCCGCCGCAGCGCAAAACGGAACCTACCTAGCCCCACCGCTCTTGCGGTAATCGAGCGCGGTGAAGTGATGGCCTTCGACACCACGCCGACGGTCGTCGAAGTAGCGACGCAGGGCGAAATCCACGCTGCGGAAGGCAATGTCCTGCCACGGAATCTCGTCCTCGCTGTAGAGACCCACCTCGAGGCTCTCCGGGCTCGGGCCGAAGTGCGCTTTGGGCAACTTCGCGCGGAACATCACGTGCACCTGGTCGGCATGCAGCACGTGCACCACCGCCAGCAGTGAACCGATCTCCACCTGGGCCTGTGCCTCTTCGAACGACTCGCGTCGCGCGCCTTCCTGGGTCGTCTCGCCGTTCTCCATGAAGCCGGCCGGGATCGTCCAGAACCCGAGCCGCGGTTCGATCGCGCGCCGGCACAGCAGGATGCGGCCTTCGTGCTCGGGCACGCAGCCGACGATCAGCTTGGGGTTCTGATAGTGGACGGCGCCGCAGGACTCGCACACGTAACGGGCGAGGTGATCGCCGTCGGGCGTGCGGAGCGCGACCGGATTGCCGCAGGCGGAGCAGAACTTCATGGGGAAGGGGTTAGGGGTTAGGCGTTAGGGGATAGTCGATCCAGGCCAGATCCAACAGCGCGTGCGGGCAACAGGGGCCGACCTTCCGACTAACCCCTATCCCCTAACCCCTGGACTTGGTGCCGGGAGAGGGAATCGAACCCTCACGAGTGATTAGCTCGCCGGATTTTGAGTCCGGTGCGTCTACCAGTTCCGCCATCCCGGCACGGGGGCGCGCAGCTTACCCGATAGGGGTCGCCCATTGGAAAAACTCTTATAATCAACCGGTTAGCATCGTCTTGGGATAGTCTGGCAGCGACTTCCGTGCCGCTGGCAGGGAACTCGGTAAACTGTCGGCGGTCATATGGCTCGCGTCGCCCTTGGGCGGCCGTTCCCTCCCCAGGAGACCGACCGAAGCATGCGACGTTGCCTTTCCCACGGCTTGGCCGCCTTTCTTATGCTGCTGACGACCGCCTTGGCCACTCCGGGCGTCCGCGCGGCGCAACCCGTCCTGGCCGACAGGCTGGCCGCCGTGGCCCCTTCCGCCAATCCCAAGGTGCTCGCACTCGCGGCGCGCGCAGCCGAATGCGCCCGCAAGCAGGGCGTGCTCGACAGCTTGCATCACCTTGCCGTCATCGATTACTCGCTGCCATCCACGCAGCCTCGCCTCTGGGTCTTCGACCTCGAGCGCGGCCGGCTGCTGTTCCAGGAACTTGTCGCGCACGGCCGCAACACCGGCGACACGACGGCGGAACGTTTCTCGAACGCCGAAGGCAGCCACATGTCGAGCATCGGGCTCTTCAAGACGCTGCAGCCTTACTACGGCAACAATGGCTATTCGCTGCGGCTCTCGGGCCTCGATCCCGGTTTCAACGACAATGCCCTTGCGCGCGCGATCGTCATGCACGGTGCGCCGTACGTCAGCGAAGCGATCGCCGAGCGGCTCGGCCGGCTCGGCCGCAGCTGGGGTTGCCCGGCGCTGCG
>JBAVIQ010000102.1:0-3607 GCA_049687035.1 Steroidobacteraceae bacterium | reverse complement strand
GCGCAATAACTTCGGATTACCGAAGTTTTGCTGCGAGTTAGGGAACTTTTCCCGCGGGACAGCCGACATCCACTTCGTAATTATTCCCGTTCGAATCTGGTGCGAGTCAGATCAATTAATGCGATCTTCGACCATCGTGGGAAGTACGCGAGTACACCGTCGTAATGCGGATACCCAACCGGCTCGCCGAATGATTGCCGCGTAGCGCGCCGCACCCCTGACTAGTCACGCGCGGCATGGCAAGATTCCGCACCGAGGCCCTCCCGGCCGATGAAGGATCACGAGGCATGCCGAGCAAAGACTGGTGGGGATCGCTGTTTGCCACGATCGACGGCAAGCGCTCGCAGGAATTCGCGCAGTTCCTGACGCCCGACGGCGAGTTCCGCTTCGGCAGCCAGCCTGCGGTGCACGGCCAGGCGAACGTCGCCGCGTACGTCGAGGCATTCTTCGGCATGATCGGCGGCAGCCGGCACGAACTGCTGCGCACGTGGGAGGCGGACGGCACGACCGTGTGCGAGGGACTGGTGCACTACACGCGGCTCGACGGCTCGCAGGTCACGATCCCGTTCGTCAACGTGTTCCACCTGCGCGGCGACAAGATCGCCCGCTATCTCATCTACATCGACAACGGGCCGCTGTTCGCCGGCGGCTAGCAGATCCGCGGCAGCGGATCGTCCTCGAGTTCCTCGATCACGCGTTCGCCGCCGAGCGGCGTGCGCAGGATGACGCGCTGCGGCTGCTCCTGGATGCGGCCGATGATGGCCGCATCACTGCCGGACGGCAGTGCCCGCACGGCCGCAAGGGCGGCGACGGCCTCGTCTGCGGCAACGACGGCGACGACACGACCCTCACACGCCAGGAAATACGGGTCGTAGCCCAGCATCTCGCACACCGAACGCACCGAATCGCGCACCGGCACCTGCGTCTCGTCGAGATACACGCCGAGTCCCGCCGCGTGCACGATCTCGTGCATCACGGTGGCGATTCCACCGCGCGTCGGATCACGCATGAAGCGCAGCCCCTTGCAGCGGGCGAGTTCGAGCGTGATGGGCAACACGCTCGCCGCGTCGGACTTCAGATCGCCCCGCAGGCCGAACTGCTCACGCGCGAGCATGACCGCAATACCGTGATCACCCACGGGACCGCTCACGATGATCGCGTCGCCCGCGCGGATTTCGCGCATGCCGAGCCGCAGGTTCGGGTTGCGTACGCCGATGCCGCTCGTATTGAGGTAGATGCCGCCGCCTTCGCCGCGACGCACGACCTTGGTGTCGCCTGCCGCCACCACGACGCCGATTTCCTTCGCTGCCTGCGCGATCCCGGCGACGACTCGTTCGAGCACGGCGAACTCGAGGCCTTCCTCGAGCAGCACGCCGAGGCTCAGGTACTTCGGCACCGCGCCGGCCACGGCCAGGTCGTTCGTGGTGCCGTGCACTGCGAGCGATCCGATGTTGCCACCGGGAAACTCGATGGGTTGCACGGTGAAACTGTCGGTCGTGAACGCAAGCTGGCCGTCTGCCGCGTTCCATGGCAGCAATGCCGCGTCCGATTCCGTGTCGAGCAACGGATTGGCGAGGTGGCGCGCGAAGATCTCGTGGATCAGCTCGCGCATGTAGCGTCCGCCGTTGCCGTGCGCCAGCGAAACGTGTGTGTCCTGCATCGTCATCGTCCAACCTCGCGCGCGGGGGCACGGCCGATGGCCGACAAAGGCACCTTCGCTTCTTCGTTCCAGGTTTCGAGTTCGGCGCGGATGTGATCGCGCATCTGCTCGCGCACCGAATTCACCGAGTTGAAGAACTCGGCCATCATCAGCACCCAGCAGTACATGCCGCGGTGCGTCAGGCGGATTGCGTCCGCGTCGTGGCGCGTCGCGCCGATCGCCCGCATCGCCAGCAGTTCGGGCGCCATGCGCAGCCAGAACGCCTTGCCGTAGCGCCGCTCGATGTAGTCGCGGCGCAGTTCGCCGCCGAAGAGTCGCACCAGGTAGTCGTAGCGCATCTGTTCCCTGATACCGACCGGCCGACGCTGCGTGATGCCGCTCTGCCCGCCCTCGATGCGGCGGCAGTAATGATTCAGCGAGAACGTCGTCGAGTAGTAGGCGCCACCCACGTAACTGAACGCACCACTGCCGACGCCGACGTAATCGTTCTGGTCGATGATGTACTCGTCGAACATGCCCTGGTTGCGCGAGAAGCACCACGCGGACGACGCCTGGTACTCACCGAGCAGGCGCCGCAGGATCAGCTCATACATCGGGTGGCGCAGCTGCGGGTCGCTGAGCCCCATGCTCTTTTCCATCTTGTGCCGCGCGGTGGGCGCGGTCATCAGCGGATAGAACGAAACCTGGTCTGCCTGCAACGCCTGCAGCACGTCGAGGTCGTGCTCGAGCAGCGCCAGCGTCTGCCCTGGCAGGTTGAAGATCATGTCGACGTTGAGCGTCGGGAAGATGCCCTGCACGGCCGCGAGACGGCTGCGGATCACGTCGCTGCTGCCGTATTTCTCGAGCCGGTCCATGCCGGCGAGCAAGCCGTCATTGAAACTCTGCACGCCGACCGAAAGTCGTGTGACGCCCGCGTCGCGATAGCGCCGCAGGTCGTCCGGGTCGAGGTGGTTCGGGTTCGTCTCGATCGAAACCGCGCGCACCGGCGACAGCGATCGCACGAGTTCCAGCGTCGCGATCAACTCGTCCGCGTTCACCGTCGGCGTCCCGCCCCCGATGTAGACATCGCTGAAGCGAAAGCCCTTCTCGTGATAGAGCCGGATCTCGCGGCGCAGCGCCTCGAAGTAGCGACCCGTCTTGGCTGGGTTATAGCGGACACGATGGAACGAGCAGAACGGGCACAGCACTTCGCAGAAAGGCACGTGCACATAGAGCTGGCACGGCGCCGCGGGCGCAGCAGGCATCACCTCTGCCGCCTCGTCTTCCGTGAAACGCATCGCCTGCGAGTATTCGTGGCGGAGGACGGCGAGGAACGGGCGTTCAAACCAGGGCATGCGACTAAGTCTAGACTTTTCGGCCGATGAAGTCGGCGACCTGCCCATAGCTCAGGCCGCCGTCGTTGCACGGCAGTTGCACGGGCAGCAGGACCTCGAAGCCCCGTGCCGACAGTCCGGAAAGTGCGGTTTCCGTCAGGCGTCGATTCTGGAACACGCCGCCTGTCAGGCCCACGATCGACGAGCCGGACTGGGCACGGAGTCGTTCGGCCACCTGCACGATGCCGTCCGCGAGAGCCGAGTGCACCGCGCCGGCGCGGTCTGCCCGGTCGGCAGCGGTGGCCGGGGGACGTTGCAGCAGCCAATCGACGAGCGGCGCCCAATCGAGTTCGAGTCGCCCCCCCGCAGCCGATCGGAGCTGCAGTCGCGGGAACGCGGCGGGATCGCGCGCGATGGCCTCGAGCCACATCGGCCCCTGCCCTTCGAAGCTCGTCTCACCCAGGCCCAGGATGATGGCCGATGCGGCGTCGAACAGGCGGCCCGCGGCGCTCGATTGCGGTGAATTCACGCGCCGCTCCCAGGCATTGCGGACGATGGGATCGGGAATGCCGATGGGACAATCACGGCCCAGTTCCCAGCAGACAGCGGCCGCGCTTCGCCACGGTGCGCGGCC
>JBAVIQ010000101.1:0-2964 GCA_049687035.1 Steroidobacteraceae bacterium | reverse complement strand
AGGTCGGCGCCGCGACCGGCGCAGTCGCCCACGTTGTCGCCCACGAGGTCCGCGATGACGCCCGCATTGCGGGGATCGTCCTCCGGGATGCCCGCCTCGACCTTGCCCACGAGGTCCGCGCCGACGTCGGCGCCCTTCGTGAAGATGCCGCCGCCGAGTCGCGCGAAGATCGAGATCAGCGAGCCGCCGAAGGCGAGGCCGACGAGCGCGTGCAGGGACTTCTCTTCGCTGCCAGTGACGCTGAGCATGATCCAGTAGTACGCGGCCACGCCGATCAGGCCGAGACCGACGACGAGCATGCCGGTGATGGCGCCGCCACGGAACGCAACCTGCAGGGCAGGGTTGATGCCGAGGCTGGCTGCATGCGCCGTACGCACGTTCGCGCGCACCGAGACGTTCATGCCGATGTAACCGGCGAGTCCTGAAAGGATGGCGCCGACGGCGAAGCCGCCTGCCGTGCCCCAGCCGAGCGGTGAGAACGCCAGCACCAGGAAGAGCACGACACCCACGATGCCGATCGTCGAGTACTGCCGGTTCAGGTAGGCGCTGGCGCCCTGCTGGATCGCGGCAGCGATTTCCTGCATGCGGGCATTGCCTGCAGGCTGGGCGACGATCCAGCGCACGGACAGGATGCCGTAAAGAATTGCGGCCACGCCGGCGCCAATCGCGAGCAGCAGCGCGAAGTCGGTAGTCATGCTCAACCTCCCAAACGGGTCTTCACTCTTGAACCTGGCGGGGTAGTACGGGCGCCGAGTTCTGCGACTCGATCCAAGCCCAGATCAGCCCCGGAAAAAAGGCGCGGGACTATACCACAAAGGCGTTTTTGAGCTTCTTTTTCACGGATTTGTTCTTCAGCACCACGTACTTTGGCAGGCCGCCTTCGTACGGCGGGTAGTCCTCGCCCTGGATCAGCGGCGCGAGGTAGTTGCGGCCCTTGGCGGTGATGTGGAAGCCGTCCGGGGTGATGTAGTCGCGGGGCAGCATCTTCTCGACGTTGGCCACTTCGTCGAGGCTGGTCATGCCGATCTTCCACCGGTAGGGCTTGTTCGACGTGCGGACGATCGTCGGCATCACCGAGTTGTGACCCTTGAGCGCGAATTCGACGGCAGCCTTGCCGACCGCGTAGGCCTGCTCGACATCGACCTTCGAGGCGATGTGCCGCGCGGCTCGCTGCAAATAGTCGGCCACGGCCCAGTGATACTTGTAGCCGAGCTTGTCCTTGACCAGCTGCGCTACGACCGGGCCCACGCCGCCCAGCTGCGCGTGGCCGAAGGCGTCGCGAGTGCCCGCGTCGGCCAGGAACTTGCCATCCTTGTTGCGGACGCCTTCGGAGACGACGACCGCGCAGTAGCCGTATTTCTTCACGCACTCTTCGGCGCGGGCGAGGAAGGCCGCTTCGTCGAACGCGATCTCGGGAAACAGGATGATGTGCGGTGCATCGCCTGCTTTCTGCGCAGCCAGGCCGCCGGCCGCTGCGATCCAGCCCGCGTGGCGTCCCATCACTTCCAGCACGAACACCTTGGTCGACGTGCGGGCCATCGAGGCGACGTCGAACCCTGCCTCGCGGATCGACACCGCGACGTACTTCGCCACCGAGCCGAAGCCCGGGCAGCAATCCGTAACCGGCAGGTCGTTGTCGACCGTCTTCGGCACGTGAATCGCCTGCAGTGGATAACCCATCTTCTCGGCCAGCAGCGACACCTTGAAGCACGTGTCGGCCGAATCGCCGCCACCGTTGTAGAAGAAATAGCCGATGTCGTGCGCCTTGAAGACCTCGAGCAGGCGCTCGTACTGCGCCGGGTTGTCCTCGTACTTCTTCAGCTTGTAGCGGGCCGAGCCGAACGCGCCGGCCGGCGTGTGCCGCAGGGCGCGGATGTCCGCGGCACTTTCCTTGCTGGTGTCGATGAGGTCTTCGGTGAGCGCGCCGAGAATGCCGTTGCGCCCGGCATAGAGCTTGCCGATCTTGCGCGGGTGCTTCCGGGCCGTCTCGATAACGCCGCAGGCGGACGCGTTGATGACGGCGGTGACACCGCCGGACTGGGCGTAGAAGGCGTTGCGAGGACCTGTCGGCTGCTTCATCGTTGCTCCCGAAAATATGACCACAATCGTGGACTTACGTGCATTTGTCAGCCGCGAAGGATACCCCGGACGAGCGCCGCCTTCTAACATTTTGCACGCGGGGCGACGATCTCCTGCGGAAGCTGCTTCTGGCCCCGACGGGGCATTTTCGGTAACGTGCGCGCCTCTTGAAACCGACTCCGAACGGCCCCGCAACATGAGACTCGTACTCCTAGGCGCACCTGGCTCCGGCAAGGGCACACAGGCCCAGCGCCTGCGGGACCAGAAGGGCATTCCCCAGGTTTCGTCCGGCGACCTGCTGCGCGACGCCGTCGCGCGCGACACCGAACTCGGCAAACGCGCCAAGGCGGCAATGGACGCCGGCGAATTGGTGACCGACGACGTCGTCCTCGGCCTGATCCGCGAGCGGCTCGGCCGCCCGGACGCCGCCAAGGGCTTCATCCTCGACGGCTATCCGCGCAACGTCGCGCAGGCGGGCGCTCTCGACCGGCTGCTGACCGACCTCGGCCAGCCGATCGACGCGGTCGTGCTCATGCAGGTCGACGAAAAAGTGCTGGTGATGCGGCTGACCGGCCGACGCACGTGCCCGGACTGCGGCCAGGTGTTCAACGTGTATTCGTCGCCGTCGGGCAAGGGCGAGCACTGCGACAACCCGGCCCATGGTGCGGAGCCGCCGCTGCTCAAGCAGCGTGACGACGACAAGGAAGACGTCATTGCGAACCGGCTGAAGGTCTACAACGCGCAGACCGCGCCGTTGATCGAGCACTATCAGGGTCGCGGGCTGTTGCGGATCGTCAACGCCGACCAGCCCGTCGATCGCGTCTACGCCGAGTTTCTGCAGGTCACCGGCGCCTGACGTCAGGCGGTCGGTCCGGTGCCTTTCCC